>JBBDQS010000003.1:17629-64103 GCA_040905805.1 Egibacteraceae bacterium
CGGGCGTGTGGCCTGGCCGGACGGCCACTTCCAGGGTGGTCGTGTGGCCCGGCGATTTGCCCGGGCGTCATGCGGGATCCGCTCGGGGCGCGCAGCGGCCGTCCTGCGGGCGTGGGCTTTGGCCCCCCATGTCCGCTTACGGGTGCTGGCGCACGCAGAACACGGTGCCCTGCGGATCGGCCAGGGTTGTCCGGGGCGCGTCGCCGTCCCAGCATCGGCGACCCTCGGGCAGGCGGCGCGCGCCGGCGGCCTCCAGGCGCGCGACCTCGTCGGGCAGGTCGCGGTCGGGGCCGGTCACGACATCGAGGTGGACGCGCGCCGCACTCGCGGTGTGGTCGGGGACCTCGAGCAGCTCGAACCAGGTCGTCGGCTGGCGCGCGTGGCGCAGGGCCGCGTACCCGTCGCTGTAGCGCAGCGCCGGCCAGGCCGTGGCCTTGATCCAGAAGTTGGCGAGCGCGATCGCATCCGAGCAGTCGACCAGGACCGCGGCGATCGGTCCGGCCTCGACGTAGTCCTGGCGCGGATCCAGCACGCACAGCTCGTTGCCGTCGGGGTCGGCCATCACCACCCACGGTGTCGCCTCCTGGCCGATGTCGACCCGGCGGGCGCCGAGAGCCTGCAGCCGTTCCACGGTGGCCCGCTGGTCGGCGAGGGTCGCGGAAGCCAGGTCGAGGTGGAGGCCGTTCTTGGCGGACTTGGGCGTGGTCGCCGCCAGGAAGACCAGCCGTACGGGGCCGCCGTCGCCCCACACGTCGGCGCCTGGCACACCGACGGTGACCGAGCCGGGCTGCTCGTCGAGCATCGACCAGCCGAGGGCGTCGGCCCAGAACCGCCCCACCCGTCCCGGGTCGGCGGTCTCCACCGTCACCGCATCCAGTCGCGTCGCCATACGTGGCTGCAGGCTACGCCCTCCGCGCCGACGGCGGGCGGCTCGGTCGCCTCCCCGATGTGCGGGGCGCGGTGGCCTAGGGTGGCGCGCGATGGATCTCCGCCGGCTCGAGCAGCAGGCCCGCGAGCGGCTCGCGCCGGCCGCGTACGACTACTACGCGGGCGGAGCCGACGACGAGCTGACCCTGGCCGACAACGTGGCCGCCTGGCGCCGCCTGCGCTTGCGGTACCGCGTCCTGCGCGGCGTCGGTGCGGTGTCGACCGCCACGACCGTCCTGGGCACGCGGGTCGCCGCCCCGGTGCTCGTCGCACCGACGGCCTACCAGCGGCTGGCCGACGACGCCGGCGAAGCCGCCACGGCGCGGGGGGCGCGTACCGCCGGCACGGTCATGGTCGCCTCGACGCTGGCGACCGTGTCGCTGGAGGACGTGGCCGCCGCGGCCCCGGACGCGCCGCGCTGGTTCCAGGTCTACGTGCGCCGCGACCGCGGTCAGACCGCCGAGCTGGTCGCCCGCGCGGTCGCCGCGGGCTACCGCGCCCTGGTGCTGACCGTGGACCTGCCCGTGCTGGGGTTCCGCCGGCGCGACGAGCACCACCGCTTCTCCCTGCCGGTCGGCATGGAGATGGCCAACGTGGGCGCGTCCGTCCCGCAGGTGGCGGGCTCGGGGCTGCACGCCTACGCAGCCGGGGAGATCGACCCGTCGCTGACGTTCGACGACCTCGAGTGGCTGCGGTCGCTGTCGGACCTGCCGCTGGTGGTCAAAGGGGTGGTGCGCGGCGACGACGCCGCGGCGTGCGTCGCCGCGGGCGCGGCCGGCATCGCCGTGTCCAACCACGGGGGCCGCCAGCTGGACTCGGCGATCGCCACCGCCGACGCGCTGCCCGAGGTCGTCGCGGCGGCCGGCGACGCGGCGGAGGTCTACGTCGACGGGGGCGTGCGCGGGGGCACCGACGTCGTCAAGGCGCTCGCGCTCGGGGCCCGGGCGGTCATGGTCGGCCGTCCGGTGCTGTGGGGCCTGGCCACCGGTGGGGAGCAGGGGGTGGTGGCGGTGCTCGATGGGTTCGCCGAGGAGACGGCCCGGGCGTTCGCGCTGTGCGGTGCCACCACCGTGGAGCAGGTGACCGGCGACCTGCTCGCCGACCCGCCCCGCTGACGCGGCCGGCGCTACTGGCTCGCGAACCGCTCCATGGTGCGGGTGACGAACGTGGCCATCTGGTCGCGGCGAACCCCCTGGCGGGGGGCGTAGCGCAGGGTGGTGACCCCGTTGGCCAAACCGGCCACGGCGGCCTTGTTGATGTTGGACTCATGGGCGTTGCCGGCGATGTCGCCGAACTGGCGGCTGGCCGCCGGCAGCGAGGCACGGCTGACCTGACCCTGGGCGTAGTCGTGCGAGCGGACCAGGAAGGACGCCATCTGGTCGCGGGTCACGACCTCGTTCGGGGCGTACGCACCGTTGTGGCCCTCCACGATGCTCACGCTGGCGAGGCTGTTGATCGCCGTGCGGTGGACGTTGTGCGCGGACACGTCGCTGAACCGGTGCCCGCTGAAGGTGGGCAGCTCCACGCCCGAGCGGGTGAGCATCCGCGCGATGAACGAGGCCATCTGCCCTCGGGTCACCTGGCCCGCCGGGGCGTACGTGGTGGCGGTTGCGCCCTGGGTGACCTGGAACCAGTACACGCAGTCGATGGCCGGGCCGTGGCTGTTGCTGCCGACGTCGCGGAACCCGGAGCTGGGCGTGCGCGGGGCGTCGCACGGGCCCTGGCCGGCGGGGGAGCGGCTCAGGGCCGCGACGGGGTCGACCAGGCCGTCCCCCGAGGTGCGGTCACGCCCGCCCGGCGACAGGTCGGTCGCGGTGGCGCGCAGGTGCGCGGCCACGCCAGTGGGCGACAGGGACGGGTGGCGGCGGCGCACCAGTGCGGCCGCCGCGGCCACGTGGGGGGTCGCCATGGAGGTGCCGCTGTCCATGCTGTACAGGGCTGGGGCGCTGACCGGCCGGGTCGAGAGGATGTCCACCCCCGGGGCGACGAGGTCGATCCAGGTGCCCTGCCCGCTGAAGGAGGCGACCGTGTCGTCGCGGTCGGTCGCGCCGACCGCCAGCGTCCACGGGTCGACGGCCGGATGGATGTCGGGGCTGTAGCGCCCGTGGTTACCGGCGGCGGCCACGACCAGCGCTCCGTGTCGGGTCGCGTAGGCCACGGCGAACTCGACGAGCTGGGACGGCTCGATGGACCCGAGGCTCAGGTTGATGACGTCCGCACCGTGGTCGGCGGCGAACATGATGCCCTCGGCGACATCGCTGGAGTCCCCGAACCCGGCGGGATCCAGCACCCGCACCGGCATGATCGAGGCCCCGCGGGCCAGGCCCGCGATGCCGATGTCGTTGCCGACGAGCGCCGCGACGACCCCCGCGACGTGCGTGCCGTGCCCGCGGCAGGTCCCCGAGCAGGGGGTCAGCGGGTCGACCTTGCCAAGCGTGCCCACGTCCAGCGCGTCGAAGCCGTCGATGACGAGATCCTGGAGGTCGGGGTGATCGGCGTCCACGCCACTGTCCACGATCGCGACGACCTGCCCGTCGGCGTGGGTGGACGTCCAGGCCGTCTCGGCCTGCAGGCGGTCGAGGGCCCACTGCTCGGCGCGCTCGGGGTCAACGGCCTGGGTCTGGACGATCTCTTCCGCCTGCGCCGGCGCCGCCGGCTCCTCCAGGGAGTGGACCCGGACGTCGATCTCGGCGGTCACCACGTCGTCGCGGGTGCGCAGCTCCGCCACCAGCGTCTGCGCCTGCTCGGGCGACGCCGCGGTGTGGCGCTGGACGGCGGGACCGTCAGGGGTCTCGACGATGGCGGCAACCGCGACCGGCCGGTCGTTGGGTGCGGTCTCCAGGGCCCCGGCGGGCAGCACGGCCACCGCCAGCGTCAAGGCGATCACCAGCGCGGCGAGCAAGAACAGGCGCGAAGAGGCACACGACACGAGCGGTTTCCCAGCAGTCGGGGCTCGCCAGGGCACGAGCGACACGCCCCCACTGTACGGTCGGTAACCGGGCCGTTCACGGCCGGCCGGACGGGTGCGCCCGAACCAATCCGTCCCGACCCGGCAGCTCAGCCGGTGACGGCGCCACGTTCGGCGCCCGACACCAGCTTGGCGTACTTGGCGAGCACGCCGGTGGGATAGCGCGGTTCGGGGTGCTTGAGGCCGGCCCGGCGCCGTGCCAGCTCGTCGTCGTCGACGTGCAGGTCCAGACGGCGGCTGGGCACGTCAAGGCTGACGCGGTCACCGTCGGCGACCAGCGCGATCGGCCCGCCGTCGACCGCCTCGGGAGCGACATGGCCGACGCACAGGCCATGCGTGGCACCGGAGAAGCGCCCGTCGGTCAGCAGCGCCACGTCCGCACCCCGGCCCACCCCCTTGACCGCCGCGGTGACGGCCAGCATCTCGCGCATGCCGGGGCCGCCCTTGGGCCCCTCGTAGCGGATGACGATCACGTCGCCTGGTTGTGCCTTGCGGGCGAGCACCCAGGCCATCGCGTCGGCCTCGCCGTCGAAGACCCGCGCGGTGCCCTCGAACCGGTCGGTGTCGAGGCCCGCCACCTTCACCACGGCCCCGGCCGGCGCCAGCGAGCCGTGCAGCACGGCCAGACCGCCGTCGGCGTGGATGGGGCGGTCGACGGGGCGGATGACCTCCCCGTCGGGGGCGGGCACGTCACCCAGGGCATCCAGGTTCTCGGCCATCGTCGCGCCGGTGACCGTGAGCTGATCGCCGTGCAGCAGCCCCGCGTCAAGCAGGGCGCGCATGACCGTCGGGACCCCCCCTGCCCGGTCGATGTCGCTCATCAGGAACCGGCCGTGGGGCCGGGAGTCCACAATGTGCGGGACCCGCCGGCCGATGCGGTCGAAGTCCTCCAGGGAGAAGTCGACGCGGGCCTCGGCCGCGATGGCCAGCAGGTGCAGCACGGCGTTGGTGGAGCCCCCGATGGCCATGACCACGGCCACGGCGTTCTCCAGCGACTGCTTGGTGATGATCCGCCGGGGGCGCAGGTCGGCTTCGAGCAGGCCGATCACGGCCTCGCCGGAGCGGGTCGCGAGCTCGGCGCGCCGGGGGTCGATCGCGGGCGGCGACGCCGAGCCGGGCAGGCTCATCCCGAGCGCCTCGATGGCGGCGGCCATGGTGTTGGCGGTGTACATGCCCCCGCAGGACCCTTCGGTGGGGCAGGCCCGGGACTCGATCTCGTGCAGCTCGTCATCGTCGATGGTGCCGGCCGCACGGGCACCGACGGCCTCGAACACGTCCTTGATGTCGATGTCGCGGCCCTGGTAGCGCCCCGGCATGATCGTGCCGCCGTAGCAGAACACGGCCGGCAGATCCAGGCGTGCGGCGGCCATCACCATGCCCGGCAGGGACTTGTCGCAGCCCGCGAAGGTGACCATGGCGTCGAAGCGCTCGGCGTGCATCACCGTCTCGACCGAGTCGGCGATGACCTCCCGGGAGACCAGCGACGCGCGCATGCCCTCGTGGCCCATCGAGATGCCGTCGGACACGGCGATGGTGGTGAACTCGATGGGGAAGCCCCCCGCGGCGCGCACGCCGTCCTTTGCCAGACCGGCCAGCCGTGCCAGCGGCAAATTGCAGGGCGTGACCTCGTTCCACGACGACACCACGCCGACCTGCGCCTTGTCGAAGTCGTCCTCGGTCATGCCGACCGCCCGGAGCATCGCCCGGGCCGGTGCGCGCTGGAAGCCGTCGGTGACGTCGGTGCTGCGGGGTCTCTTCATCTGGGCATTGAACCAAACTCGGTGAGCGCGTCGAGCACGGTGTCGACGGGTGGCGTGTCGGCGACGGTGTCGCCGCGCCACGCGAACGCCACGGTGCCCTCCGGGCGGATGAGGTGGGTGGCGCTGAGCATCAGCTGCGCCTGGCCGGGCCGCCCTTGACGGACCCCGCGGGCGAGCGCCCGCACGCTGCGGGCAATCACGGTCGGGCGGGCAAGCCCCACGAGGGAGGTGCGTCCGGCCTCGACGGCGCGGTAGGAGGCGCGCGTGTCGTCGACCAGCAGCGGGAAGGCGATGTCGGTGGTGGCCTTGAAGTCGCGGGCGTAGGCGGGATCGCCGGTGCCCACCGCGGCGATGCCGACGCCGGCGCGCGTGATGTCGTCCTGGACGGCGCGCAACTGCGCGACCTGCTCGCGGCAGAACAGTCAGCCGAAGTGGCGCAGGTGCACGAGCAGCAGCGGCTGCACGGCCCACAGCGAGCCCAGCTCGACGGTGCCGCCGTCGGCTTCGGGCAGCACCATCGGGGCCAGGCGGGCGGCGAGGTCGGGGGCGGGGGTCACGGCAGGCATAGGCCCATACTGCCTCGCTGGCCCGCTGGCCCGCTGGCCTGCTGGGACAAGCGGCCGACGGGGCCGGCGCCCCCCGGCGGCCGACCGGGTGAGGGGTCTGGCGCACTGCTGCGGTGCGCCAGACCCCTCACTGATGGTCCGCGATGGGTCAGTCCTCCCGGGATCGCAGCGAGGCCAGGATCGCCACGCCCACCGCGAGCGCGAGGTCCTGCGCCTGATCGCCCGCGGCTACGCCTACAAGCAGGTGGCGTCGCGGCTGCACCTGTCCGTCAAGACCGTCGAGACCCACGTCTCGGCGGTGCTGCGCAAGCTCCAGCTGTCCAGCCGCTACGAGCTCACCCGCGGGGCGAGCGACCGGCGGCTGATCTGAGCGCGAGGACTACCTGGAGGGCCGCGCCCCGCCGTGAGCCCCGAGCCGTCCGCAGCATGCGCAGCTGGCGCGGCTCACCCGTCCGGGTCGATGCCAGCGCCGCGCAGGAGCGCCTCCAGCCGCTTGGCGCGGGCGGCCTGCCCGTCAGCGCGGGCGGCTTCTCGGTCGGCGCGCTCCCCCTTGGTGCGGGCAAGGCGGAACGCCTCGGCGGTCGTGGGCCAGCGCCGGTCGTCGGCGATGACCTGCAGTTCCTCACCGCCGGCCATGCTGACACCGAGCGAGTCGATGACGACGAGCTGGTCCTCGGTCGAGGTGGACGCGACCGACCGGAAGCGCTCATCGACGCCGCGCAGGTGCTCGACGCGCACACCCCCCACGGCGAAGGGGTCCACGATGACGACCTCATCCACCCCGTAGGCCCGCGCCCTGGCGAGCCGACGCCGGTCGTCCGCGTCGGTGTCATCGTCGGACCACACCTCGATGAGCACCGCGGGTGCGACACCGGCCTCCTGCCACGCCTTGTCGCTCTTGCGCGGCCCGGGCGGCCGGCCGAACACGACCATCACATCGGGTTCGAGCCGCACGCGCGTGTCGCCCCGATCCGGAAACCAGGCGAGCCGGGAGAACACCGCGACGTCGGCGCGATCGGTGAAGCGCTCGACCAGCCCCGCCGCGAGCAGGTCAACCAGCACGCGGTGGAGGTCGTGCTCGGGCACGGACTCCTCCTCGGGGGCGAGCAGCGCGACGTCGTCGAGATCCATCGGTGACGGCATGCCCGGCACGCTAGCCATATCCGGTCACCTCCGGTCCGATGGGTGCTGTTCGCCTGTGGATGAGCCTACGCTCTGGGCGTGCGACCGGCGGCTGATCTGCGCACCGTCGCCGCCGCCACGGTCGGGCGTTCGGCAGCGAGCCGCTGCCGTGGAACCATGGGGGTCGTGCAATCCACACGGGTCGACCGCTGGCTGTGGGCCGTGCGCCTGTTCAAGACGCGGGCGGCGGCCAACGAGGCCTGCCGCGGCGGGCACGTGCGCGTCGGCGACGCGCGGGCCAAGCCGTCCACGCCGGTGGCGGTGGGCGACACCATCCGGGTGCGCGTCGGCGACCGCGAGCGCATCGTGGAGGTCGCGCGGCTCCTCGACAAGCGGGTGGGCGCAACGGTTGCCGCCGAGTGCCTGGTCGACCACAGCCCGCCACCGCCGCCCCAGGACCCCCTGGCGGGGCAGGTGCCCGTGCGCGACCGGGGCGCCGGGCGCCCCAGCAAGCGCGAGCGCCGCCAGCTCGAGCGCGCGCGCGGGCGGCAGAAGCGGTGACCGACGTGCCGGCGTCCACCCGCCTGACCGACCACCTGCCGCCCCGCGGGGAGCCGGCCGATCCCGACGCGCTCTTCGAGGCCTTCACCGGATGGGCCGGTGAGCGCGGGCTCACGCTCTACCCCGCGCAGGAGGAGGCGCTGATCGAGATCGTCTCCGGCTCGCACGTGATCCTGTCCACCCCGACGGGCTCGGGCAAGAGCCTGGTGGCCATCGGGGCGCACTTCGCCGCGCTGGCCGAGGACCGGACCTGCTTCTACACCGCGCCGATCAAGGCACTGGTCAGCGAGAAGTTCTTCGCCCTGATCGAGGTCTTTGGCGCGGACAACGTCGGCATGATGACCGGTGACGCCGCGGTCAACGCCGACGCCCCCATCGTCTGCTGCACCGCCGAGATCCTGGCGAACCTCGCGCTGCGGGAGGGGGCCGACGCCGACATCGGCCAGGTCGTCATGGACGAGTTCCACTTCTACGCCGACCCGGACCGCGGCTGGGCGTGGCAGGTCCCCCTGCTGAGCCTGCCGCAGGCGCAGTTCCTGCTCATGTCCGCCACCCTCGGCGACGTCAGCCACCTGCAGGAAGACCTGCACCGGCGCAGCGGTCGGGAGGTCGCCGTGGTCACCTCCGTCGACCGGCCCGTGCCGCTGCAGTTCCGCTACGTCACCACGCCGGTGCACGAGACCATCGAGGAGCTGCTGGAGACCAGGCGCGCCCCGATCTACGTCGTGCACTTCACCCAGGCCTCAGCGGCCGAGCGCGCGCAGGCGCTCACGAGCATCAACGTGTGCACCCGCGTGGAGAAGGACGCCATCGCCGAGCTCGTCGGCGGGTTCCGGTTCACCGCGGGCTTCGGCAAGAAGACCCTGTCGCGCCTGGTGCGCCACGGCATCGGCGTGCACCACGCGGGGATGCTGCCGAAGTACCGCCGCCTGGTCGAGCAGCTCGCCCAGGCCGGGCTGCTGAAGGTCATCTGCGGCACCGACACCCTCGGCGTCGGCATCAACGTGCCGATCCGCACGGTGCTGTTCACCGCGCTGACCAAGTACGACGGGATCAAGACCCGCCACCTGCAGGCCCGCGAGTTCCACCAGATCGCCGGGCGTGCCGGGCGCGCCGGCTACGACACCACCGGCACCGTCGTCGTGCAGGCGCCCGAGCACGTGGTGGAGAACACCAAGGCCCAGGCCAAGGCCGGCGACGACCCGAAGAAGCGGCGCAAGGTGACCAAGAAGAAGCCGCCCGACGGGTTCGTGAGCTGGGCCGAGCCGACCTACGAGCGGCTCAGGAACGCCGAGCCCGAGCTGCTCACGTCACGCTTCGACGTCACCCACGCGATGGTGCTGAACGTCATCGCGCGTCCCGGCGACGCGTTCGCCACCATGGCCACGCTGCTGACCGACAACCACGAGGACCGTGCCGCGCAGCGCGGCCACATCCGCCGGGCGATCGCGCTGTACCGGGAGCTGCTCGCCGCGGGGGTCGTCGAGCGCCTGGAGCAGCCCGACGACGAGGGCCGGCGTGTCCGCCTGACGATCGACCTGCAGCCCAACTTCGCCCTCAACCAGCCGCTCGCCCCGTTCGCGGTGACCGCCTTCGACCTGCTCGACGCGGAGTCGCCGACCTACGCCCTGGACGTGCTGAGCGTGGTCGAGGCGATCCTGGAGGACCCGCGCCAGGTGCTGCGCGCCCAGGTCCACAAGGCCAAGGGTGTCGCGGTCAACCAGATGAAGGCCGACGGGATCGAGTACGCCGAGCGCATGGAGCTGCTCGAGTCGGTCACCCACCCCATGCCCCTGGCCGAGCTGCTCGACACCGCCTACGAGTACTACCGGCAGGGCCACCCGTGGGTGGGCGAGCACGCGCTGTCGCCCAAGTCGGTGGCGCGCGACCTGTACGAGCGGGCGATGGGGTTCGCCGACTACGTCGCGTTCTACGAGCTGACGCGGTCGGAGGGGCTCGTGCTGCGCTACCTGTCCGACGCCTACAAGGCGCTGCGCCAGACGGTGCCCGACGAGCGCAAGACCGAGGAGGTCGACGACCTGGAGGCGTGGCTCGGCGAGCTGGTGCGCCAGACCGACTCCAGCCTGCTCGACGAGTGGGAGACCCTGCTCAACCCCGACCTCGCCGGGTCCGCGGTCGGCGCGTCGGTGGTCGACCAACCGCCCCCGCCGGTCACGGCCAACGAGCGGGCGTTCCGGGTGCTGGTGCGCAACGCCCTGTTCCGCCGCGTCGAGCTGGCCGCCCGCCGGCGGTGGGCGGAGCTCGGCGAGCTCGACGGCCGCGACGGCTTCACCGCCGAGGCGTGGGCGGAGGCGCTCGGGCCCTACTTCGACGACCACGACGAGATCGGCACCGGCCCGGACGCGCGCGGGCCGCAGATGCTGGTGATCGACCAGGAGCCGGGCGTCTGGCGGGTCCGCCAGGTGCTCGACGACCCGGTCGGCGACCACGACTGGGCGATCACCGCCGAGGTCGATCTCGCCGCCTCCGACGAGGCCGGCACCGCGGTGGTGCGCGTCACCGACGTCGGCGCAGGCTGAGCCGCGGGTCGGTCTGCCCGTAGCATGACCGGCGCCAGTCCACCGGCCGAGGTCTGCCCGGCCCGGCCCCAGGCGAGGATCGCCCATGTCCAGCACGAGCGCGTCCTACTCGATCACGATGCGGCTGCATCTCGACCCCGAGGACCAGCGGGTGCTCGGGCGGGTGACGACGGCGGTCGGCGAGGCGGGCGGGGCGGTGACCGCCGTGGACTTCGTCGAGACGGGCGGCGGCCGGCTGACGGTCGACGTCACCGTCAACGCCGCCGACACCGACCACTCCGAGCGGATCTCGACCGCCGTCGACGCGGTGGAGGGCGCCGAGGTGCACCGGGTCAGCGACCGCACGTTCCTGCTGCACCTGGGGGGCAAGCTGGAGGTCACCTCCAAGATCCCCCTGCGCTCCCGCGACGACCTGTCGATGGCCTACACCCCGGGCGTGGCGCGCGTGTGCCTGGCGATCGCCGAGACCCCCGAAGACGCCCGCTCGCTGACGATCAAGGGCAACACCGTCGCGATCGTGACCGACGGCACGGCCGTGCTCGGCCTGGGCGACATCGGCCCGGCCGCCGCGTTGCCCGTGATGGAGGGCAAGGCCGTGCTGTTCAAGCAGTTCGCCGGCATCGACGCGTGGCCCGTGTGCCTGGACACCACCGACACGGACGAGATCGTGCGCACCGTGCAGCTGCTCGAACCCGTCTTCGGCGGCATCAACCTGGAGGACATCGCGGCGCCGAAGTGCTTCGAGATCGAGGAGCGGCTGCGCGCCTCCCTGCACATCCCGGTCTTCCACGACGACCAGCACGGCACCGCGATCGTGGTGCTCGCCGCGCTCGCCAACGCGCTGCGGCTCGTCGGCAAGGGGATGGACAACCTGGTCGTCGCCCTGTCCGGCGCGGGCGCGGCGGGGGTCGCCATCGCCAAGCTGCTGCTCGCCGAGGGGGTGGGCGAGGTGATCGTGAGCGACAGCCGCGGCATCCTGCACGCCGGGCGCGACGGGCTCAACGACTCCAAGCGCTGGCTGGTGGAGCACACCAACCCGTCGGGTCGGCAGGGCACGCTGCTCGACTCGCTCGAGGGCGCCGATGTCTTCGTGGGTGTATCGGGTCCCGACCTGTTCGCGCCCGCGGAGCTGGCGCGCATGAACGACGACGCGATCGTGTTCGCGCTCGCGAACCCCGACCCCGAGGTCGACCCGCTCGGCGCGCTGGACCACGCGGCGGTCGTGGCCACCGGCCGGTCGGACTACCCGAACCAGATCAACAACGTGCTGGCGTTCCCCGGGATCTTCCGGGGGGCGCTGGACGCGCGCGCGACGAGCATCACCGAGGAGATGAAGGTGGCGGCTGCCCGGGCCCTCGCTCTGGTCGTGGGCGCCGACGAGCTGCACCCCACCTACATCATCCCGAGCGTCTTCAACGACGAGGTGGTCGTCGCCGTCGCCGAGGCCGTGCGGCGGGTGGCCTCCGGCGAGGATCTCGCCGACGCCGTCGGCGAGGTCGTGCCCGACCAGTAGGGCGCCGCTACAGCGCGCCCTGGAGGGTCTCCAGGACCTTGGGGTCGTGGGTGCCGAGGATGAGGGTGTCGACGCGGGAGGCCTTCCACACCTCGAGCCGCTCGAGGATGTGCTCCATCGGGCCCACCAGGGCCATCTCGTCGACCAGGGCGTCGGGCACCTCGGCGGCGGCCTCGGCCTTCCTGCCGTCCAGGTACAGGGTCTGGATGCGGTCGGCAGCCTCGCCGAAGCCGTAGTTGCTGGCGAGGTCATGGTAGAAGTTCGTGCCCCGCGCTCCCATGCCGCCGATGTAGAGGGCGAAGAACGGGCGCAGCTCGTCACGGCAGGCCGAGAGGTCGTCACCCACGGCCACGTACACCGACGCGGCGATGTCCAGCGAGTCCCGGTCGCGCCCCGCGGCGGCCAGCCCCTTGTCGACGTGCTGGGCGAACACGTCCTCGCGCTCGGGTGAGTAGAAGATGGGCAGCCAGCCGTCGGCGATCTCGGCGGTCAGCGCCACGTTGCGGGGCCCGATAGCGGCCAGGTAGATCGGCACGGCGTCGCGGACCGGATGCAGGATGGCCTTCAGGGGCTTGCCCAGGCCGGTGGCGTCCTCGCCGGTGTAGGGGATCTGGTAGTGCTCCCCGTCGTGGGTGAGCGGAGCGGTGCGCGCGATGGCCTTGCGCACGATCTCCACGTACTCGCGGGTGCGCGCCAGCGGGCGGCCGTACGCCACGCCGTGCCACCCCTCGACCACCTGCGGACCGGACATGCCGAGGCCCAGCAGGGCCCGGCCCCCCGACAGCGCGTCGAGGGTCATCGCGGTCATGGCGGTGTTCGCGGGGGTGCGGGCCGGGATCTGCAGGATCCCGCTGCCGAGCTTGATGCGCTCCGTGCGGGCGGCCAGGTAGGCCAGGACCGTCACCGCGTCCGACCCGTAGGCCTCGGCCGCCCAGACCGAGTCGAGCCCCACCCGGTCGGCGTGCTGCACCAACGGCAGCACCCGGTCCATCACCGCGCCGGCATAGCCGAGGTTCAGTCCGAGCCGCATGCGGCCTCCTGTCGTGGGGTCGGGGCCGAGCCTACCCAGCATCGCCCCGACGAGCGCGGCGCGGTCGCCGCGTACGATCCGTGGCCATGTTGCGTCCACGAAGCTGGATCGAGCCTGCGGGTGAGAGTCCCGCCTGGGTAGGTACCGGAGCGCCCAGTAGCAGGCCCCGGTCCCGAGGAGAGATCCGAGGGGCTGAGCGGGGTGTCGAAAGCCTCTTTGGGAGGGAGCAAGCGCGCGGGCTGCGACTGCAGCCTCGACACATGAACAATCGGGGAGCCGAGCCGCTCATGTCACGGCGAAGGCCATGTCCGCCATGCCCTGTTCCGGGGTCAGCCTGGCGGGTCCCTGCGGGGTACGGGAAGTTGCACGCGCGCACGGTTCGGTTCGGAAGTGGAGAGACCCGTCTGCCTGGCCTTCGTCGGGCAAAGACCACTGCGATAAGCCGATGGTGAAACGCAGCGGAGGGCAGCGGGAGTCCGACGGGGTCGTAGTACCGATGATCGGTGTGCAGAACAACGCACCAGGAGGGAAGGGCCCGGACTTTGGTCACGTGAGCGGAGCAGGTACGCGCAAGGGCATGGCCGGGACCGCCCGGTCCAACCACCCCGGGGAGCGATCGCTTCTCGTGGACCTCAACGGCTTGCCGCCGGTGGGGTCGAACGTGCAACGACTGCAACGCAAGCTATGGGCTGCGGCCAAGCAGTCCCCGGAGCGGCGTTTCCACGCCCTGTATGACCGCATCTGTCGGGGTGACGTCCTGATGGAGGGGTGGAAGCGGGTCCGGGCCAACAAAGGCGCGGCTGGTGTCGACAAGGTGACGCTGGCCGATGTGGAGTCCTATGGCGTGGACCGCATGCTGCGTGAGTTGCGCCAGGACTTGCAGGCAGGTTCGTATCGTCCGGCGCCCGCGCGGCGTGTGGACATTCCCAAGCCGGCTGGTGGGGTGCGCCCGTTGGGCATCCCCACGGTGCGCGACCGGGTGGCTCAGGCGGCGGCGAAGGTCGTCTTGGAGCCGATCTTTGAGGCTGACTTCTTGGCGTGCTCGTATGGGTACCGGCCGAAGCGGTCGGCCACCGACGCCAAAGAGGCCATCCGGACGGCGTTCCCCAAGGGCTATGGGTGGGCGGTCGAGTTCGACATCGCGGACTTCTTCGGTTCCATCGACCACGATGTGGTCATGGGTCTGGTGGCCCGGCGGGTGTCGGACCGGCGCGTGCTCAAGCTCATCGGGGGCTTTCTTGGGGCCGGGGTGATGGTCGACGGGGCGTGGCAGCAGACGGTCGCTGGCACGCCGCAAGGCGGGGTGATCTCGCCGTTGTTGGCCAACATCGTGTTGCATCAGCTCGACCGGGCTATGGAAGGCATCCACGGCATCTTTGTCCGCTATGCGGACGATGGGGTCGTCATGTGTCGCACCAGGGCGCAGGCCGAGCAGGCGCTGGGCGTGGTCAGGGACATCCTGGCCGGTATGGGTCTGGCGTTGCATGCAGACAAGACGAAGGTTGTTGACCTGCGGCAGGGCCGGGAAGGCTTTGACTTCCTCGGGTGTCACTTCAGAGCGCGCATGTCGGGTCGGTTGTGGGAGCAGAAGCGGCGACGCGTCTACTACCTGCACCGCTGGCCCGCACAACGTTCGATGAAGCGGGCACGCGCCAAGATCAAGGCGCTGACCGGCCGCAACCGTTGCCACCAGGACATCAGGGAGATCATCGCGATGATCAACCCGATCCTGCGTGGCTGGGGCAACTACTTCAGAACCGGCAACGCCGCTCGCAAGTTCAACCAGCTCGACCGGTATGTGGCATGGCGGCTGAGGCGCTTGATGGTCAAGCGCTACGGCCGCAACCTGCACGCCGGACGCGCTGACGCGTGGACCCGCGAGTGGTTCGAAGCACACGGCCTGCATCGCCTGCGAGGCACCGTCCGCTACCCGGGAGCTGCGTAACCATGCCAAGACGACCATCGGAGAGCCGTATGCGGGAAAACCGCACGTACGGATCGAAAGGGGGATGGGGAACCGGATCCGCTCTGCGGACACCGCGCCCCTGACTACCAATGGTCGCCGGGTACGCGCTGGTCGGGACGGCGGTGGTGCTGCTCGCGACGAGCGTGCTGACGGCCCGGCCTGGTGCGCCGGTGCTTGACCGCGACGGCTACCTGGACCGCTGGGCGGCGTTGCACCACGGGTACGACCCCCGCGCCAACGCCTGGGTGCGCGGGCTGTTGACCGTGTCCTTCGTCGTCGCCCGCCCGCTGGCCCGGCGGGGCGTGACCCCCGACGTCCTGACGCTGTGGGGGGTGTGGCTGGCCGGGGCCGTGTACGTCGCCGCGCAGGCGGGCGGCCGGTGGCCGCTGCTCGCCGCGGTCCTGGTGGTGGTGTCGGGCTTCGGCGACACGATCGACGGTGCCGTGGCGGCCATGAGCGGACGGGCGACCCGGTGGGGCGTGGTCCTGGACTCGCTGGCGGACCGCATCAGCGACCTGGCCTACGTGCTGGCGGTGTGGGCGGTGGGCGCGCCCGCGGGCCTGGCGGTGGCGTGCGGCGTGGCGTTCGGCCTGCTGGAGTACGTGCGCGCCAGGGCCGGCGTGGCCGGCATGGACGAGATCGGCGTGGTCACCGTCGGCGAGCGCCCGGTGCGGGTCATCTGCTGCGCCGGGGCGCTGCTCGGCGCGGGCGCGCTGGTCGCCCACGCTCCTCAGGCCGCGACGCTCGGCCTCGCGGCGCTCACCACGCTGAGCGCCGTGGCGCTGGTGCAGCTGGTGGTGGTCGTCCGCCGGTCCCTGGCGGCGACGCCGCCGCCCCGGGGATGAGACGTCCGTGGGATTGCGTTTCACGCGGTGGGGAACAAGGGGGGGATGAGCACTCCTGCACCGACTTCCGAGTCGGACCACGGTGGCGTGCGCGACGAGCAGCTCCAGAGCGCGTTCCGCCAGTCCGTCGACGATGGGCAGACCAGGCTCGGGCGCAGCTGGCCCAACCTGCTCGCGACCGGGTTCATCGGCGGCATCGACATCGGCATCGGCGTCCTGGCCCTGCTCGTGGTCGAGGCGGAGACCGGGTCGCGGGTCCTGGGCGCGCTGGCGTTCGGCATCGGGTTCATCGCCTTGACGCTGGGTCGCAGCGAGCTGTTCACGGAGAACTTCCTCGTCCCGGTCGCGGCGGTGGTCGCCGGCCGGTCGACCCTGCGGTCCCTGCTGCGCCTGTGGGCCGGTACGGCCGTTGCCAACCTCCTCGGGGGCTACGTCGTCGCGAGCCTGATCATGGGTGCGCTCCCCGGTCTGCACGAGACGGCGGTGAAGGCGGCCCGCTTCTACCCCGAGCTCGGCATCGGCTGGACGTCGTTCTCCCTGGCCATGGTCGGTGGCATGGTCATCACCGTCATGACCTGGATGGAGCGGGGCAGCGAATCGGAGTTCGGCCGCATCGTGGCCGCGTTGGGGGCCGGATTCCTGCTGGCCGCAACCCCGCTCAACCACGTGATCGTGGTGTCCCTGGAGATGTTCGCCGCCTTGCAGGTCGGCGCGCCGTTCGGCTACGCGGCGTGGGCCGGGGTCGCGGCGTGGGCGGCGTTGGGCAACCTTGTCGGCGGCCTGCTGCTGGTCACGGTGCTGCGGCTCGTCCAGGTCGGCGGTGGCGAGATCTCCGACCAGCGCCGGCAGGCCGCGAAGGACACGCAGTCCGGGTCGGCGGGCCCGCGCTCTCGCTGAGCACGACGACCGCACGATGTGGCCGTGTGATGTGGCCGTGCCAGGTCACGGGATCACCGCGGCCGGTGGGGGTCCTTGCGCCGTTCGATGGCCAGCCCGATGACGGTGACGGCGACGGCCAGCAGCGCGAGGCTCGCCAGGAGCCACACCCGGCCCGCCGGTGCGGCCGGGTTGCCGGTGGCGTCGAGGATGAGGTAGCCGACGTAGCCGAGGTAGGCGGCGAGCAGCAGGATGCCCTCCCACCGGGCGACTGACAGGCCCAGGGCCAGCGCCGGCAGGGCGATGCACGTCACGAGCAGGGTGACGGGCAGGTCGGTCATGATCGCGCCGGTCGGGACGTCGATGCCGCCACCGGCCAGCGCCGACGCGCCGAGGACGGCCAGCAGGTTGAAGAGGTTCGACCCGATGATGTTGCCGACGGCGATGTCACGCTCGCCGCGGCGGGTCGCGATGACCGAGGTCGCGAGCTCCGGCAGGGAGGTGCCGGCGGCCACCACGGTCAGCCCGATGATCAGCTGGGACACCCCGAGGTCCTCAGCGATCGACGTGGCCCCCGACACCAGCAGCTGCGCGCCGAGGACCAGACCCACCAGGCCGATGCCCACGAGGCCGGCGGCGACGGGCCACGTGCGGCCTTCCCCGCTCGGCAGGGTACCGAACTCCTGCTCGAACTCCTCGGTCACCGCAGCCGGCTCGCGTCGACCCAGCAGGTAGGAGACCACGCTGTACACGACGATGCCGGCGACGAGCACCCCGCCCTCAAGGCTGCCGATCCTCCCGTCAGCGGCCAGCCACCAGACACCTACGGTCACGGCGAGCAGCAGCGGCACATCGACACGGACGAGCCGGCGGTGTACGACCAGGGCACCGACCGCCGCGGACACGCCGAGGATCGCCAGGACGTTGAAGATGTTCGACCCCACCGCGTTGCCGACCGCGACCTCGCCGCTGCCCGAGATGGCGTCACGGACGCTGACGGCGAGCTCCGGGGCGCTCGTGCCGTAGGCCACGACCGTCAGCCCGATGACGAGCGGGGACACGCCGGCGGTGGCGGCCAGGCGCGACGCGCCCCGCACGAGGGCCTCGGCGCCGACCACCAGGACGGCCATGCCGGCGAGCACCGCCCCGATCGCCAGCACACTCACCGCGGGCCCCCGACGCCGTCCCCCACCGCGAGCCAGGACTCCTGCATGTGGTCACTCCTCGCATGTGTCGGGTCACCGCTCGGCGCAACAGCAGCAGGAGGGTCAGCGGCGGCACCAGGAATACCACAGCAGCCGAGCACCGCCGGGTCGGGGGATACCGTCGGCGTCTCCGCTGGCGCTCCGGCGATTCCCATGGCCTCAGGCGGGGCCGACCAGGCCGGCGACGATGCGGGCGGACAGCAGCACCAGGGGCAGGCCACCGCCGGGGTGGGCGGACCCGCCGACGAGGAACAGCCCGGCCACGGGGGAGCGGTTGGCCGGACGCAGGAACGCCGCTCGCGGGCCGTGCGCGGCGGTGCCGTAGATGGCGCCCCCCACGGCCCGGGTGCGCAGGGCCAGCTCGGCGGGGGTCAGCACCCGTCGGGCGGTGATCCGGTCTCGGATGTCCAGGCCGCGGGCAGCGAGCAGACCGACGACGTGGTCGGCGTAGGCCCCGGCCATGCCGGGTGCGGCCCAGTCGACCTGATCGCTGCGGGGCGCGTTGGCCAGGACGAACCAGGCCTCCCCGCCGTCGGGGCGCACGGCCGGGTCCGCCGGTGCGGACACGTACAACGTGGGGTCGGCCACCGGACGGGGGTCGGGGCCGAACAGCGCGTCGAACTCCGCGTCGTAGTCGGCGGGGAACAGCACGCTGTGGTGGGCCAGGCCGGGGGTGCGTCCCCGCAGGGCCAGCAGCACGACGAAGCCCGACAGCGACATCGGGGCGCGCGCGATGCCCCGGCGCGCGCCCGCCGCCGCCGGGTCGCCGACGAGGTCGCCGTACAGGTGGGCGGCGTCGGTGTTGGCGACGACCACGTCGGCGGTCACGAGGGCCCCGTCGGCCAGTCGCACGCCGGTCACCCGCCCCCCGGCGGTCTCCACCGCGGTGACCGGGCAGCCCAGGCGCAGCGCCGCACCCCGCTCGACCGCCCGCGCGGCCAGGGCCTCCGCGATGCGGTACAGCCCGCCGGACACGTACCACGCGCCGAAGGCCTGCTCGACGTAGGGCACCACGGCCAGCGCAGCCGGCGCCCGCCGGGGGTCGGAGCCCGTGTAGGTCGCGTAGCGATCCAGGAGCATCCGCAGGCGCGGGTCGCGCAGGTAGCGCCGGCCGAGTCCGCGCAGCGTGCGGTGGGGCGCCACCGCCGCGAGGTCGCCAACCCGCACGGCCAGTCGCGCGAGGTCGCCGGCACCACCGAGGGCCCGTTCGAGGAACGGTTCGCGCACCGCGCCCCAGATGCGCGCCGCCCGGCCGAGGAACGCCGACCAGTCCGCCCCGGCGCCGGGGCCGAGCGCCTGGTCGAGGGCGGTGACCATCGCCGGCAGATGCCGGGTCGAGGTGAACCGGGTGCCGTCGGCGTAGCGGTAGGCGGCGATCGGCTCGACGGGCTCCAGGTCGAGCAGTCCGTCCATCGGGGTGCCCGTGGCCGCGAACGTGTTCGCGAGGACGTGGGGCATGGTGAGCAGCGATGGTCCGGTGTCGAACACGGCCCCGCCGAACGCCAGCCGACCGAGCTTGCCCCCGACGGCAGGCGCCTGCTCGCAGATGGTCACCGTGTGGCCGGCCGCCGCGCGCCGCGCCGCCGCCGCCGCCCCCCCCACCCCCGCCCCCCCCACCCCCGCCCCCACCACCGGCGGCCCTTCCACGTGAGCCGGCCGGCCGCATGCCGGCGCACGCTGGTGGCGGTCAGACCGGTGAGCGCCGCGACCGAGGCCGGGTGGGCGAGCGCGTCGGCGGCCCGTCCGCCCGTGCGCCGGGCGGCCATCACCCGGCCGGCCACCGCCGCTGCGTACCCGGTCAGGCCCGCCACGGCCAGCGGCCGGCGTCCCCGCGCCAGGCCGACCACCGCGGCAGCCGGTGGCAGCAGGTACAGCCAGGCCAGGAGCCCCACGGCCGCGGCGGCCCCCCGTGGCGAACCGAACGCCACCCACAGGCTCTTGGTGTACCCCTCGACCAGCGCCGGCCAGTCGGCGTACATCCGGCAGGTCGCCACATGGGTGCCGTCGGCGACCGTGGCGCGGTAGCCGGCGCGCTTGAACTCCCGCGCCAGCTCGAGGTCCTCCAGCACCCGGTCCCGCACGGCAGCGTGGCCACCGGCCGCGCGGTAGGCGGCGGCCCGGCAGGCCAGCACCTGGCCGTTGGCGGCAACCAGGCTCGGGGAGGCGCCGCGCTCGGCGAGCCGCAGCGGGAGGAACGCGAGCCACGACCACTGCAGCAGGGGCTGCACCAGGCGGGGACCGGCACCGTCGGCGAGCTGGCGCGGGTAGGGGCAGACGAGGTCGAGGTCGTGCGCGGCCAGCAGCCCGACGGTCGCGGCCAGCCCGCCGGGTGCGACACGGACGTCGGCGTCGACGAACACCAGCGTCTGACCCCGTGCGGCGGCGGCCAGCTGCGCGCAGGCGTGCGGCTTGCCGAGCCAGCCTGCCGGCAGCGGGGCGCCGGCGAGCACGCGCACGCGGGGATCGCCGGCGGCCACCTCGCGCACGGCCCCGGCGGTCCCGTCGGTCGACCCGTCGTCGAGGACCAGCAGCTCGACGTCGATCCCGGTGCTGGCCAGCAGCGAGCGCACGCACGGCCTGATGCGGTCGGCCTCGTTGCGGGCCGGGACCAGGACGCTCACCGCAGCCGCATCGATGACGGGCGCGCCGGTCACGGGGCCGTCCGCCGGCGGGCGCCGCAGCAGCCGCAGGTTGACTGCGACGTGGGCGGTGACCGCGGCCGCGCCCACTGTCGCCGACCAGACCAGGCGGCTCATCGCCGCCGCAGCGACCACAGCAGCGCCACGACAATCGCCCCCATCCCCACCCCGCCGAGCAGCGCCGACCCCGCCAGGCCGAAGAACGCGAGGTGGGCCAGGACCGAGGAGGCGTACACCCACAGGTACAGGGCGTAGAGCGGGCGGTCGTCGGGACGGGGCGCCCCGCGTGCGGGCACCCGCCACAGCACCGCCATCATGGCCACCGCGACCAGGGTCCAGCCGGCGAAGTTGGACAGCGGGATGCCGAGGATCGTCGGGCCGTCGGCCGCCCACACCCAGTGGCCGGCGTCGACCATCTGCGGGTCGAGGAACAGGTCCCAGCTGGCCAGCGCCCAACCGGCGACGAGCGGGCCGGCCCAGCGGTGGGTGGCGATCGTCCGCCCGACGACCAGCGCGGGGTAGGCCATCATCGTCCACGCCAGCGGGATCACCAGTGGCACGCCGGCCGGCTGGGGGCCGAGCGTGCCGGTGTAGGCGTAGGCCCCGAACGGCCAGCCGGTGCTCACACCCAAGGCCTCGACCGCGAAGCCCCCGCCGGCGGTGACGGCCACGAGCGCCGCGGTCCAGCCCCGGCCCCGCCAGACCACGGCGTGGGTGATCGAAGCCGTGAAGAAGACCACGACGGTCACGACCGTGAGGCGGTTGCGCGCCGTGCCCTCCACCAGCGGATAGACCACGTGCAGCGCGACCACCGCGGCGGCCAGCCCCACCGGCAGGGCACGGGCCAGCCGACCCGTGACGGTCGGGCGCGCCGCGAGCGCGGCTGGCGCGCTCACTGCCGGTGCTCACCCCCCGCGGGATGGCGGGTCATGGCCGCCGCCCGCAGTCCCGCACGTGCCGCAAGCCCGCGCAGCCGGTCGGGCACCCAGGCCGGCGCGGTCGCGGCCGTGCGGTCGGCGAGCACCACCTTGGCCGCCGTCCGACCGCTCGCCCCGAACACCCCGCCGCCGGGGTGCGTCGACGCCCCCGTGAGGTACAGCCCCGCCAGCGGCGTGCGGTAGCCGGCGAGCTCGGGCAGCGGCCGCCACCCGAACATCTGGTTCAGGCTCATCTCGACGTGCATGACGTTGCCGCGCCGCAGGCCGAGCTCGCGCTCGAGATCCAGCGGCGTCTGGACGTGGACGTGCTCGACGCCGGCCGCGAACCCGGGGGCGACGGCGTCGACCGCGGCGATCAGCTTGGCCCCCTCGCGCTCGGCGATGGTGTCCCAGCGCTCGCCGTTGGACAGCTCGTAGGGATGCCATTGGCCCCACACGGAGATGTTGTGCTTGCCCGGTGGGGCGATCGTGTCGTCGAAGGCCGAGAACGTCATGGCGAGGACCGCGGGCCGGTCGGGCGGCAGGCCGGCGTTGAACTGGCCGTGGGCGTGCCGCAGGAACTGGCGGGAGGGGGCGATCAGCTGGAGTGCCCGCCATTCGGCGCCGCCGATGCTGCCCGGGTACGCGGGCAGGGCGGAGGCCCCCAGGCGCACGACCATGCCGATGCCGTTGCCCACACGCACGGTGCGCCGGGCCCGGTCGGCGCAGCGCATCCAAGCCGCGCCGGCGCCGTCGCCGACGAGGTCGACCGCGGTCAGCACGTGGCAGCCGGCCACGACCGCGGCGGCCTCGACGCGCTCGCCGGAGGTGGTGCGCACCCCGGCGGTGGCCTCGCCGTGGACGAGGATCTCCGCGGCGCCGTCGCCGAGGCGCAGCGTCCCACCGAGGGCCTCGAACCGTCGGGCGAGGGCGACCGACAGCATCCCGCTGCCGCCCCTGGGATGGCCGGGAGCGACGCGGTGCAGCATGGTGTTCCAGCCGACCAGGTCGGCGGTGGCGACCTCGTGGGTCGGCGGACCCGACTGCGCACCGAGCCACGCCAGGGCGGTCTTGAGACGCTCGTCGTCGAAGTGCTCGTCCAGCAGCGCGTCCCCCGAGCCCAGGAACTGGCGGGACAGCTCCATGCCGTCGACGGCAGGCCCGCCCGTCGCCCGACTGCTCGCCTTGCCGACGGCCCACAGGTGCCGCCCGAGGTTGGCACCGCTGGGCGGTGCCTGGAACGCGTCGAAGACCCGGACGTTGCGCTCGCCCCAGTCGACCGCGAAGCGCCGGTACGCCTCGGCGTCCCGGCCCCCGCACATGGCCTCGATCGACGAGCAGGTCGCGTCGAGGTCGACCGAGAAGACCAGCGCCTGCTCCCCGAACGGCGCGAACCCCCACGGGTCGAGGTCGTCGTACTCGAGGCCCATCGCCGCGAGGTCGAGATCCTCGACGATGCCGGTGTGGCGCACCATGATGTGGGCGCTGGAGCCCACGTCCATCCGGTAGCCCGGGAAACGCTCCACGGTCGCGACCGCGCCACCGACCATGTCGCGCTGCTCGACCACCTCGACATCGAGGCCGTCGCGGGCGAGGTAGCACGCCGCCACCAGCGCGTTGTGCCCGGCTCCGACCACCACGACGTCGCGCATGCCCGCAGTGTATGGCCGGTCAGGCGGCGGCCGGGTCCCGGCCGTCGACCGTGCCGGTGGTCTGCAGGACGCGGAACCGCGCGAAGCACTCCTCGGCGTACCAGCCTTCCGTCGCGGTGCGGGTCACGGCGCCGCGGTGGGCGGCGCCGGCGTAGGCGTAGGCGGTCAGCGCCCGCTCCTGGTCCCAGAGGCTGAACGTGCCCTGCAGACCGATCGGCGCCTCGCCGATGCCGACGGCGAGGCGCAACCCCCGGGCGTCCTGCACGGCGGCGGACACGGGCGGCACCGCCCGCCAGAACGTCCGGGCCTTGGCGGCGGTGAGCCGCGCGCGGGTGATGGCGGCGACGGGCCCGACGTCACCGCCCGCGGCCAGGGGCCGGAACGGCTGGCGACCCGACCACGTTCCGCGAACCCGCACCGGAAGGAGGTCGGCGCGCCACCGCTCGTCCGCGATCCGACGCCACGCCGCCGCCACCGGCGACGTGCGTTCGAAGGTGACGAGATCGCCGGGATCAGACCACACCGCCAGCAGGCCCCAGCGGCGCAGGTCGGCGTCGCGGACGGTGAAGGTGCGCCCGTCGCCGGTTCCGAGCAGCTTCCAGAAGCGGCAGCCGGGCGTGGCAGCCAGGTGGCGCCGGTCAAGGGCCATGCGGGCCAGCGCGGCGGGGACCCGCGAGGTGCCGACGCCGAACAGGTGCATGGTCACCAGCGGGGGGGCGGCGGTCAGGTACGCGCCGGCGGGCTGCCACGGGCTCACCGGCGAGCCACCGTTCGCCACCGGCAGGAGCCGCTACGGCGCAGGCAGGGCGACCAGCGTCGCGCGGTCGCTATCGCCGTCGGCGGCGACGAACAGCCCGCCGGGACCCTGGATGGAGGCGCTGACCGTGATGGTGCCGGCGCCGGTCGCGGAGAACGTGAACGTGGCGTCGCCATCGGCGTCGGGCTCCACGGTCTGCTCGGCGGGGCTGGCGCCCTCCACCGCGACGGTGACCGTGCAGCGGCGGGAGTTGAAGAAGCGCACCTGCTCACCCTCCGTCGCGCAGCGGTCGGGTGTGACGGGGCGACCGAACTGGTCGAGGACCGTGGCGGTGGCCGTGACAGTCTCGCCGACCGGGATCGTCGGGCCCGGCACGTCGGTGAGGTCGACCGCCGCCGGCACGGCCAGGAAGCGCAGCAGGCGCACCGCGAAGGAGGCGGCATGGTCGCGGCGGGTGGACAAGGCCGGCCGGAAGGTGCCGTCGTCGAAGCCGCTCACGAGGCCCGCGGCAGCGGCCTGGTCGATGGTGGTCGCGTGGACGCTGGTGGGCGCGACATCGGAGAACACCGCGGAGGCGCCGGACCAGGTCGAGGCCTGGGCGCCCTCGGGGGGCAACCCGAGGAACGCGATGGTCGCCGCCCGGTCGAGCAGCGAGGCCATCTGGTCGCGACGCGTGGACAGGGCCGGCCCGAACTGGTCAGCGGGGAGGCCCAGTGGCCCACCGGTGACGATCCCGAGCGCGGCCAGGCGCCTGATGTTCTCGCGGTGCGGGTTGTTCTCCCCGACGTCGGTGAACTGCGTGCCCTCCTCGGCGGGTGGCAGCACGAGCCCCGCCGCGTCCAGCGTGCGGGCGATCAACGACGCCATCTGGTCGCGCCGCACCGGCAGGTGGGGCGCGAAGCGGCCATCGTCCAGGCCGGTGACGATGTCGAAGGCGTCCGCGCAGTCCACGTTGCGCACGTGCGCGGGGGCGATGGCGTCGCGGTCGGTGAAGTCGGCCTCGGGCACGGACACCGGGCAGGCATCCGCCGGGTCGAACCCGCTCGTCTGACCGTGGGCCGTGACCGGTAGGAGCGCCGCGACCACCGCCGTGAGCACCAGCACGGCGGCCGTTCGTGCGACGACCGCTCGGGACCGCGCGCAAGCATCCATCCGTGTGACCTCCCGCCTGTCGATTCCCGCCTTTGGACGTCCCCGGCCGGCGGGCCGGCCACGATCGCCTCCGGGATTCTAGCGCCGAGCGGCACCCGTGGAGGCAGCGTCAGCCCTTGACCGAGCCTGCGGTCAGGCCACGGACGAAGAACCGCTGCAACGAGAAGAACACGATCATCGGCACCGTCATCGTGACGAACGCGCCCGCGGTCAGCAGGTGCCAGTCCTGGCCCTGGCTGCCCACGAGGTTGGCGAGGTTCAAGGTGACGACCTCCACGTCGCTCTGCCCGCCGAGGAACACGAGGGCGACGAGCAGATCGTTCCACACCCACAGGAACTGGAAGATGGCGTACGCGGCGAGCGCGGGGATCGACAGGGGGATGATCAGGCGCCAGAAGGACTGGAAGTGGCTCGCGCCGTCCACCTTGGCCGACTCGATGACCTCGCGCGGCAGCGATCCCATGTAGTTGCGGAACAGGTACACCGCCAGCGGCATCCCAAAGCCCGCATGGGCGAGCCAGACCGCGAGGAAGGTGCCGTTCCAGCCGAGGATGTTGTACACCCGGAACAGCGGCACGAACGCCACCTGCAGCGGCACCACCAGGAGGCCGACGAAGACGACGAAGATCACCTCACGGCCCCGGAACTCCATCCACGAGAAGGCGTAGGCGGCGAACGCCGCGATCGTGATCGGGATGACGGTCGCGGGAATCGCCACGACGAGGCTGTTGATGAACGCGTTGCCCATCCCGCCGCCGAAGATCACCTGGTCGTAGTTCTCCAGGGTCCACTGCGTGTAGTCCAGCGGACTCAGCAACACCGTCCACCACCCGCTGGTCGAGACCGCCTCGCCGGTCCGCAACGAGGAGATCAGCAGGCCGATGGTCGGCACCGTCCACGCCAGGATGATCAGGAAGAGCGCGAGCCGGACCAGCAGCTTGCCGCGGCCCGTCGCCGGCGCACCACCGGTCGTGATGCCGGACCCGGCCACCTCGACAGGCTCCTTGTCTTTGACGACCGGCGTGGGCGTCACCTGGCTCATCGGACCGCCTCCTCCTGTCGGAACCTGCGGACGTTGATGACCATGAACGGGATCGTCGCGACGATCAGGAAGACGACCAGCACGGCAGCCTGCCCGAACTGGCCGAAGGTGAACAGCTGCTTGATGAACAGGTTCGCGATCACCTCCGTCCCGAAGTTGCCGTTGGTCATGACGAAGACGATGTCGAACACCTTCAGGACCAGGATCAGGATCGTCGTGCCGACGACGACGACGGTGGACTTGATCTGTGGCAGCACGACGCGCCAGAACACCTGCGACTCCGACGCGCCGTCGATGCGCGCGGCTTCGAGGGTGTCCCCGGGGACGTTCTTGATGGCGGCGGACAGCAGCACCATCGCGAAGCCCGCCTGGAGCCACACCATGATGAACATGAGCGCGAAGTCGTTGAAGCGGGTGTCCTGCAACCAGGGGATGGGGTCGCCGCCGAACGCCGTCCAGACCGCGTTCAGCACACCGATCTGCGCGGTGCCCGGCACGCGCCAGGCGTAGACGAACAACCAGATGGTGCTGGCACCGACGAAGCTGATCGCCATGGGCAGGAAGATCATGGACTTGGAGACGTTCTCCCAGCGGGCGGTCAGCTTGTCGGCGAGCACCGCGACGGCGAGGCCGATGGCCACGGAGACGGCGGGCACGAACACGATCCAGAGGAGGTTGTTCCAGATCGCGCTGCGCACCGACTGGTCGGTCAGCAGGAACTCGTAGTTGTCCAACCCGACGAAGTCCACGGAGTTGGGTCCCTGGAAGCTGCGGCGGAAGGTGTCCAGCGCGGGAAAGAGCAGGAACAGCCCGACGACGAGCAGGGCAGGCCCCACGAAGACGTACGGTTTCAGCCGCTGCTCGACCCGTTCGGGCAGGCGCTCCACGGCGGCGTTCAGCAGCCAGAAGAGCACCATCACCCCGCCGACCCCGACCAGGATGGCCGTTGCGACGCTGACGATCTGGCTCATCGGATCCTCCCCGGAGGTACCAACGGGGCGGCCACCACCCCCCCCCCCCCCCGACGCGTCACCTGCGACTGCCGGTCACTCCTCCTCCTGCTCTTCCCCCTCCTCGGGCCAGGCAGCGTCGATGTTCTGCAACGTCGTGTCGAGGTCCTGTGAGCCGCTCACCCATGCGACCACTTCCTCCCAGAACGCGCCCGCGCCGACCTGGCCGGGCATCTGGTCGGAACCGTCGAAGCGGGCGACGTCGGCGCTGGCGAAGATCTCGCCCTGGGCGGCCAGTCCCTCGTCGGGGTAGGAGGCGCTGTCGAAGTCGGTGCGAACCGACAGCGAACCGGCGCCTTCGTGGCCCATCCACGCCTCCTGGCCCTCGGCCGACACGAGGAACTCGACGAACTCGACAGCAGTCGGGTTGTCGGTGTGGATGGCGGCGAGGTCGCCGGCGAACAGCGCCGGGTTCTCCTCCCCGGTCCCCGGCAGGTAGGCCACGTCGTAGTCGGTGCCCAGCTCGGCGTCCGGCGGGAAGTTGCCGGCGATGAACCCGGCCTGGCGGTGCAGGAAGCACCCGGCAGGATCCTGGAACATGGGTGCGTTGGCGTCACCGAACGGTGTCTGCAGGATGCCGGTGGTGCCCCCGAGGACGAACTCCTCGTTCATCCAGATGGTCTCCAGCTCCTCGAACGCCTCGCGGACCTCGGGCGAGTCGAACATGATCTCGTGGTTGACCCACTGGTCGTAGACGTCCGCGCCGTGCAGCCGCAGCATGATGTCCTCGATCCAGTCGGTGGCGACCCAGCCGGTGGCGTCGGCGCTCTCGATGCCGATGCACCAGGGCGCGCGCGTCGTGTCCTCTTCCGTGTCGGTGGCGATCGTCTCGGTGAGTGTGAGCAGCTCGTCCCATGTCTGGGGCACCTCGTAGCCGGCCTCCTCGAAGTCGTCGGCCGGATACCACAGCAGGCTCTTCAGGCCGAGCTTGACCACCACGCCGTGCACGGCGTCATCGAAGGTGCCCGCGGTCAGCATGCCATCCACGAGCTCACTCTCGAGGGTGGCCACGTCCACGCCCGCGTCCTCCAGCGGGATGGAGTCGTCCTGCACGCGCTGCAGCAAGCCGGGCTGGGGGTACAGCCCGACGTCGGGGGGGTTGCCACCCTGCACCCGGGTCAGGACCACGGTCTCGAAGTTGGGGGAGGCCTCGACCTGCACGGTGTTGCCCGTCGCCTCCTCGAAGGCGTCCACGGCCTGCTGCAGCGCCGCCTGCTCCTCCTCGCCGCTGATGCCGTGCAGGAGGCTGACGGACCCGGCCCCGCCGTCACCCCCGTCGTCTCCGTCTCCGCCGCAGGCCGCGGCCGCGAGGGCTATCGAGATGAGCAGGACGGCGAATCGGAATGTGGGCCTTGCGGTGAGGGTCACGTGATCTCCTATGCGCCTGGCCTGCACCCACTGTGCACGGCGAAACGAGCACCAACTATACCCCTAGTAACATCTCCGGTGTGGCGATCAACGCAACGCCAGACCCCCATCCATGTCGAAGAAGTGCAGCTGCCCGGTGCGAAAGCCCAGGGACATCTGCTCGCCGACCTTGGGGAAGCCCTTGGGCTCGAGGCGCGCGGTGAACGTCTGACCGCCTTCGGCGGCCGAGCGCTCGAGCTCGGCGAAGGCGTCCTCGCTGTCGACCGCTTCGCGCATGTCCTCGGTGATCACCGGCGGCGCATCGGACTGGAAGTGCACCAACAGGTCCGAGCCGAGCGCCTCCACCAGCGCGACCTCGATGTTCAGCCGCTGGTCCTCCGGAAGGTGCTCACCGCGCGCGAAGTGCTCGGGGCGCATGCCCACGATGACCTTGCTGCCCGTCTTGTCGGCGGCTTTGGGATAGTGGTCGAGCGCTTCCTCGTCCACGGCGAGGCGCTGCGATCCGACGGTGACGAACAGCTTGCCGTCCTCACGTTGCAGGGCGCCTTCGAAGATGTTCATGGCCGGGGAGCCGATGAACCCGGCCACGAACAGGTTGTCGGGGTTGTCGTAGAGGGTCTGGGGAGCGTCGGCCTGCATGAGCTCGCCGCGCTTGAGCACCGCGACCCGATCACCCATCGTCATGGCTTCGATCTGGTCGTGGGTGACGTAGAGGGTCGTGACGCCGAGGCGGTCCTGCAGCTCGGCGATCTCGGCGCGCATCTGCACGCGCAGCTTGGCGTCGAGGTTGGACAGCGGCTCGTCCATGAGGAAGGCCTGGGGGTTGCGCACGATGGCCCGGCCCATCGCCACCCGCTGGCGCTGCCCGCCCGAGAGAGCTCTGGGCTTGCGGTCCAGGTGCTCGGTCAGGCCGAGGATCTCGCCCGCTTCCTCCACACGCTTCTTGATCTCGGACTTGTCGACCTTGGCCAGCTTGAGCGCGAATCCCATGTTGTCGGCGACGCTCATGTGGGGGTACAGGGCGTAGCTCTGGAAGACCATCGCGATGTCGCGCTCTTTGGGCGTGAGGTCGTTCACGACCTTGTCGCCGATGAGCATCTTGCCCTCCGAGATCTCCTCGAGCCCGGCGACCATCCGCAGGGCCGTGGACTTCCCGCACCCCGAGGGGCCGACGAGTATGACGAACTCGCCGTCCTCGATGTCGAGGGACATGTCCTTGACGGCCTCGGTGCCGTCCGGGTAGCGCTTCCAGACTCCGTCGAACACGACCTTGGCCATTGCCCCTCGCTTCCTGCGGACGCTGTGCTGGACGCGGCATGGGTTGCGCCTCGATCATGCTGGTCTCCGAGTGGTCCCCGCAAGCCTTTTCGCCGCGGTCTGCTGCGCCCTCGTGATGTCTTGGGCAAACCGGGGCGCTCCACGGTCCGTGGCCATCCATGGCGGGTCCGGTCGCGAACCCACATCCACACCCGCAGATAAGGGGTAGGTAGGGGGCTAAAGGAAATGCCTCGGACCGACGACGGTAAGGCCAGACAGACCCGAGACGCGAGGCGACGAGACCATGACCGTGATCGGCAACGAGATGATCGAGGAGATCGACCCACGCCAGATGGCCGATGAGCTGGCGGAGCTCCAGCAGCGCCTCGACACGCTGGCGCGTGAGGGCACCAACCCCTACGAGATCAAGCGGTTGCAGCACGTGCTCGACGCCGCCCGCGCGGAGTTCGACGACCTCTTCGCGGTGCAGTCAGCCGTCTGACCCGTCGTCGGGCCACCGCCCGCCTCGCCCGTCCTCCGCCCTCCCTCGCGCCGGCGCAGCCCCGTGCCTGCGAGTCTGGTGCCTGGCTCTCCGGCCGGTCGGCCGCGGGATTCCCAGGTCCCGCGCGATGATTGACCCGGCCGTGACCCTCCCGGCCCGCAAGAATCCCGCGGCCGCGCGGGAATCTCGACCCGCTCAGGTCGCCGCGGCCCCCTCGGCCCGCGAGAACCCCGCCACCGCCGGGCCCGACCGCCATCACCGGAGCACCGTCAGCGGATCGCCCGGCATGCCCGGTTCGCGGTCGACGACGCCGGCCGGTGGTCTTCGCGCACTACGGGCCCCAACGGGAGCGAACCACACGAGGTCGGCGGCGGCGAGCGCCGCACACACCGCCGGCGAGGCCGCATCGGCGCGGCCGGTGAGCCCGGGTCGACCGGGTTGACCGCCCCGGCACCTCGCAGGAGATCCAGCTGCGCGGCGCGCTGCGCCGTGGTCGGCCGCGTGGGCCAACTGAGATCGACGAGCACGTCCGGGTGTACCGACAGCCACCGAACTGCCGTGTCATCGCCCTCGCCGGACAGCGGGCGTCACGCCCGCAGGTGGCGACTCGGCCAGCGTGCCGGCAGGCCGGCCCTCGCGGTGCGCGCTCGCACCCTCCCGCCAGCCGAGGACACCGACGATCTGGTCGCGCCAGTCGAGCGGGTCGACACCGAGCGTGGTGAGGAGCGTGTGCGCGGCGTCCTCGGGGCGGGCCAGGACCAGGGCGAGGTGCGCAGCCGCCAGGGACCGGTCCCCCCGCCGGCGGGCCTGCTCGCCGGCCGCTGCGAGGAATCCGGCCAGCCACGAACCACGGCCCAGCGTCTCCATCACCCGACCCTACGGGCGCAACCGCGGTGCGCGTAGCACTGGATCGAGTAGTCCGCGTTCCCGGCGAGGTCAGCGGTGTATCGAAGCGATGTTGCACCTGCAAGCTGAGACGTACGCGATGGACTTCGATCACGTGCGCGGCGAGAAGGTGGCTGCTGTTTCAGTCCTGGTCAGCAAGGGGGGAGCGTCGGAGGAGATCATCCGTGATGAGCTTGCGAAGAGCTTGCGAAGTGATGCTATTCTGATGCCTTTGTGTGCCCCCGGCAGGATTTGAACCTGCGCAAACCCGGCTTAGGAAGCCAGTGCTCTATCCCCTGAGCTACGGGGGCGCTCCGAGGCCCAGTGTAGCCAGGGCGCTGCTGGCGGCGGCTGCTAGGCTCCCCGCGATGATGGGTCCACCCGAGCTCGACGACGGCGACGCGCGGGCGGTGCTGTCCGCCGCCCTGGCCACCGGCGGGGAGTTCGCCGAGATCTACGCGGAGAACCGCGTGGGGCGCAGCCTGCAGTTCGACGACGGCAAGGTCGAGGACCTGACGTCGGGCTTCGACCGGGGGGCCGGCATCCGCGTCGTCCAGGGACGCCGCACGGGCTACGCCTACACCAACCTGCTGACCCGCGAGGCGCTCGTCGAGGCCGCCGCGGTGGCCGCCGCCGGCATCACCGGCAGCGGCCGCGTGCAGCCCGCGGACCTGCGGGTGGTCGCGCCGGCGGTCACCCACCCCGCCGCCAAGGACCCCCGCAGCGCCGACCGCCCCGACCTGGTCGACATCGTCGCCGGGGCGGACGAGGCGGCGCGCGGCGTGGACGGGGCCGTGCGCCAGGTCACGGTCAGCTACGCCGATGCGCTCCAGGGGATCCTGCTGGTCAACTCAGAGGGGCACCGGTCCACCGAGAACCGGGTGCGCACGCGTCTGGTGGTGCAGGCCGTCGCCGTGCGCGACGACGTCATCCAGATGGGCTTCGAGGGGCCGGGCGGCAGCGTGGGCCTGGAGCTGCTCGACGCGCATCCCCCCGACCAGGTCGGCCGCCGCGCCGCCGAGCAGGCGGTGACGATGCTCGACTCGATCCCCGCCCCGAGCGGGGAGTTCAGCGTGGTCCTGGCCGCCGGCAGCGGCGGGGTGATCTTCCACGAGGCGTGCGGCCACGGCATGGAGGCCGACATCGTGGCGAAGGAGGCCAGCGTCTACCGCGGCCGCCAGGGTGAGCGCATCGGCACGCCCCTGGTCACGGGGGTCGACGACGCCACCGTGCCCGGCGGGTGGGGCAGCGTCGGGTTCGACGACGAGGGCACGCCCGCCCAGCGCACGGTGCTGTTCTCCGAGGGGGTCTGCACCGACTACATGACCGACCGCCTGCGCGCCGCCGAGCTCGGCATCCCGCGGACGGGCAACGGGCGCCGCCAGTCCTACGCGCACCTGCCGATGGCGCGCATGACCAACACCTTCATCCTGCCCGGCACCGACGACCCCGACGGCATCGTGGCCGGCGTGGACCGCGGGATCTTCTGCAAGGCGCTCGGCGGCGGTCAGGTCGATCCCGCCTCGGGCGACTTCGTGTTCGGCATGACCGAGGCCTACCTGATCGAGGGCGGCCGGATCACCCGCCCGATCCGGGGCGCGAACCTCGTCGGCGACGGCCCCACCGCCATCAGCCGGATCGAGGCGCTGGGCAACGACTTCGAGATGCGCCAGGGGGTGTGCGGCAAGGAGGGCCAGGGCGTGCCCGCCGGGCTCGGCACGCCGACCCTGCTGATCAGCCGCATCACCGTGGGGGGCACCGAGGCATGAGCACCGAGCTGCTCGAGGTGCTCGACCGCATCGTCGGCCGTGCCGGCGCCGGCGAGGGCGTCGAGGCGTACGGGGTCGACGAGACCGAGACCTCGGTCAGCGTGTACGGCGGCGAGGTGGAGTCGCTGTCGAGCGCACGCACCAGAGGTGTCGGCATCCGCGTGGTGGACGGCGGGCGCATCGGCTACGCCTACGCCGCCGACACGAGCGAGGCCGCCCTGGGCGACGCGCTCGACGAGGCCCGGGCCAACGCCGCGGTCGGCACCCCCGACGAGGCCAACGTGCTGCCCGGCGGCGGCGCCTTGCCTGACATGCCCGAGCTCTACGACCCGGCGTTCGCGGAGGCCACCACCGAGGAGAAGATCGACCTCGCGTTGCGCCTGGAGGCTGCCGCCCGCGCCGGGGACAAGATCAAGGGCATCGATGCGGCCCGCTACGGCGACGGGGAACGCACGGCGGCGATCGCGTCGACCACGGGGGTGCGCGGCGCGTACCGGCGGGCCGACGCCTTCGTGATGGTCGAGGCCCTGGCCGAGGCCGACGGCGCCACGACCAGCGCCTACGGCCTCGACGTCCGCCGCACCCCGGCGGCGCTCGACGTCGACGCGGCCGCCGCCGAGGCCGCGCAGCGGGCCGCGCGCCTGCTCGGCGGTCGCAAGCCGGCCAGCGCGCGCATCCCGGTCATCCTCGACCCGTTCGCGACCGCGTCGCTGCTCGGGGTGATGGCCGGCGGCCTCGTCGCCGAGGCCGTGCAGAAGGGCCGCAGCCTCTTCGCCGACAAGGTCGGCGAGCGGCTCGGCGGGGACCACCTGACGCTGGTCGACGACGGCCGCCTGCTCGACGGTCTGGCGGCGGCCCCGTGGGACGGCGAGGGCGTGCCGACGGGCAGGACCGCCCTCATCGACGCGGGCGTGCTGGCCCGGTTCCTGCACAACACCCACTCGGCGGTCAAGGACGGCGTGGCCAGCACCGGCAACGCGAGCCGGTCGGGTTTCAAGTCCCCGCCCGGGGTGAGCCCCAGCAACCTGTTCCTCGCGCCCGGTCCCGACGGGCCCGAGGCACTTCTCGCCCGGGCCGGCACCGCGTTCTACTGCCAGCAGATCATGGGGGTGCACTCGGGCGCGAACCCTGTCACGGGTGATGTCAGCGTCGCGGCGGCGGGACTGATGGTCCGCGACGGCGAGTTCGCCGAGTCCGTCCGCGAGGCGTCGGTGGCCGGCACGATCCCGGGCATGCTCGCCGGGATGGTCGCCATCGGCTCGGACCTGCGCTTCCTGCCGATGGGCGGGGGCATGGGCGGGGTGACCCTGCTGGTCGAGGGCATGACGCTGTCGGGCGCCTGAGGGGGGAGGCCATGGCTGAGCCGGCGTCGGCGGCCACGGAGGCCGTCGGGGAGGGGCTGGGCGAGGATCCGGTGCTGGCCTGCGACGGCCTGCGCAAGTCCTTCGGCGATCTCACCGCCGTGGACGGGATCTCCTTCGCCATCGCCCACGGTGAGGCCTACGGGCTGCTCGGTCCGAACGGGGCCGGCAAGACGACCGTCATCTCGATGCTGTGCGGCCTGCTGGTGCCGGACGGCGGGACGGTCACCGTCGCCGGACACTCGGTGACCGCCGACGCCCGGCACGCCAAGGCCGCGATCGGCTACGTCCCCCAGGACGTCGCCCTGTTCCCGGACCTGACCGCCCGGGAGAACCTCGCCTTCTTCGGGCGTCTCTACGGGCTGCGGGGCGCGCCGCTGCGCGATCGCGTCGAGTCCACGCTCGCGGTCGTCGGGCTCACCGACCGCGGCGGCGACCGCGTCGAGACCTACTCGGGCGGGATGAAGCGGCGGGTGAACATCGCCGCGGGCCTGCTCCACGAACCGCAGCTGGTCGTGCTGGACGAGCCGACCGTCGGCGTGGACCCCCAGAGCCGCAACGCGATCCTCGAGTCCGTCGCCGCCCTGTCGGGCGCCGGCACCGCCATCCTCTACACCAGCCACTACATGGAGGAGGTCGAGCGCCTGTGCGACCGGGTCGGCATCATCGACTCCGGGCGCATGGTGGCCGAGGGGACCCGCCGCCAGCTGGTCTCCCGCCTCGGCCAGCGCGATCGCGTCGAGCTGGTCGTCGATGGTGACGCCGCGGGCGTCGCGCGGGCGTGCGAGCGCCTCGAGGGCGTCCACGAGGCGATCACCACCGACCAGGCCGTGACCCTGCTCGTGACGAACGGGCGCGGGCTGCTCGCCGACGTCATGGGTGCCGCCGCCGCGTCGGGGTCCACGGTCACCAGCGTCGAGGTGATCGAACCCGACCTCGAGGCGGTCTTCCTGCACCTCACCGGCAAGGCGCTGCGGGACTGATGCGCGCGGCCTTCGACATCGCCGTGCGGGACCTCCGCGCCCGGCTGCGCGACCGCTCGGCGCTCATCACGGCGTTCGTCGCCCCGCTCGGCCTCGCGGTGATCCTGTCGCTCGCCCTCGGCTCGACCGGCGGCGTGTCCGTCACCATCGCCCTCGCCGACGAGGACGGGGACCGGATCGGCCAGGCGATCACCGGGGCGCTCGGCGCCGACGTCTTCACCGTCGTCGAGGTCGCCGATGCGGCGTCGGTACGCACCGCCGTCCGCGACGACGAGGCCGGCGCGGGGATCGTCGTGCCCGCCGGAACCTCCGAATCGGTCACCGCGGGAGACCCCGCCGCCCTGCAGGTCATCGGCCCCACGGGCGGGCTGGCCGGAGACCTCGCTGTCGCCGTCGCACGCGGCGTCGCCGCCGGGTTCGAACGTGGCCGCCAGGTCGTGGAGATCGCGGTGCGCTCCGGGGAGGTGGACCCGGCCGCCGCTGCCGCCCTGGTCCCGGCCGCGCTGTCCGCCGACCCGGTCGTCGCCCTCGTGGACGAGCCCGTGGCCGGCTCGCTGCCCGACGCGGCGAGCTACTTCGGCCCGGCGATGGCGGTGTTCTTCGTGTTCTTCGTCGTCGGGGCGGGTCCCCAGGGGCTGCTGCACCAGCGCAAGCAGGGCAGCCTCGCCCGCCTCGCCGCGGCCCCGATCCCACGCGCGTCGATCCTCGTCGGCACCGCGCTGTCGGTCTTCGTGCTCGCGCTGGGTTGCATCGCCACCCTGTGGCTCGTCATGAGCGTCGGCTTCGGCGCGACCTGGGGCCACCCGGTCGGGGTCGTCGTGCTCGCCGTGGCGATCACGCTGGCCGCCGCGGCGATCACGACGCTCATCGCGACCCTGGCGCGCACCGAGGAGCAGGTGAACGGGTGGACGTCGGTGATCGTGTTCACCCTCGCCCTGCTCGGCGGCTCGTTCGGTTCGCTGCCGGCGGGCCTGGAGCCGTTGTCGCTTGCGACCCCGAACGGGCTCGCCCTGCGCGGGTTGGTCGACCTGGCCTCGGGCGGGGGCCTGGAGGTCGTGGTGGTGCCCCTGGTCGGCATCGCGGCGTTCACCGTGGTTGCCCTGGCGGTCGCCCTGCCGCGCGCGGACCGGTTGGTGACGCTGTGAGCGTGACCGCCCCCCCACTTCCACCGGCGCGGGAGCCGACTCCCGTGCGACCGTCTGCGCCGCGAGCCGTGGCGGCCATCGTCGTGACGGCGCTGCGCCGCGTCGTCCGCGACCGCATCGGTCTGTTCTTCATCGTCGTGCTGCCGTTCATCGTGATCCTGCTGTTCGGTGCCGGCGCAGGCGACGGCCGGGATTCCTCCTTGCCCGTCGGCGTGGTCGGCGACGCGTTCGGCGGTGCGCTCGTGGAGGCGCTGGAGGCCGAGCCGGCGCTCGCGATCCGCGACTTCGACGATGTCGACGCGCTCACCGGCGCGGTGCGCCGCCGCGACGTCGTCGGCGGTGTCGTGGTGCCCGGCGCGGCCGAGGGCGCTGACCCCGGCGCAGCCGGCACGATCCAGGTGCGGTGGGTCGGCGACCCCGCGTCGCAGGACGCACCGGCCGCGCGCATCGCGGTCGAGTCGGCGATCGCCGAGCTCGACGCGCGACGTGTGGCGCTGCGTGTGGCCGTCGACGAGCTCGGGCTCTCCGCCGCGGCGGCCCGCGCGGCGGCCGCGGGCCTCGGCGAGGAACCGTTGCTGGCGGTGGAGCAGGAGCGCACCGACGAGGAGTCGCTGTCCTTCGGTGTCGACGAGTCGTCGCAGCACAACCTCGTGCTGTTCGTGTTCATCACCTCGCTGACGGGCGGGGCGGCGCTCATCGAGTCACGCCGGCTCGGCACGGCCCAGCGCATGCTCGCCTCACCGGCCTCGGCGGGGACCGTCCTCATCGGCGAGGCGGCCGCTCGGTTCGCCATCGCCCTCGGCCAGGCGCTCATCGTGCTCGCCGGTGCGTCGCTGCTGTTCGGCGCCGATTGGGGAGACCCCGTCGCCGTCGCCGCGGTCATCGTGGTCTTCTCCCTCGTCGGCACCGGCGCCGCGATGCTGTTCGGTGCGGTGCTCGACAACACCGAGCAGGCGTCGGCGATCGCCGCGCCGCTGGGCATCGGGCTCGGCATGCTCGGCGGGGCGCTGTGGCCGCTGGAGATCGTGCCGCCGGTGATGCAGACGATCGGCCGGGCGGTGCCCCACTCGTGGGCGATCGGGGCGCTGCGCGAGGTCGGCACCCACGGCGGTGGCCTCACCGATGTGCTCGGGGCGCTCGGCGTGCTCGCCGGCTTCGCCGTCGTGCTCCTCGCCGTGGCGACCTGGCGCCTGGGCATCAGCCTCCGCGGCGGCTAGACGGAGCTCGGCGGCCCGAGCGCGGCGTAGGCCACGAGCCCCAGCACCCCGGCGACGACGAGGTAGCGGGCGAACACCACCAGGCTCGTGCGAGCCACAAGGCGCACCAGGAACGCGATCGCCAGGTACCCCGAGACGAACGCCGCCAGGACCCCGGCGGCGATGGCCCCGCCAGGGACCGGGCCCGGTTCTCCGAGGTCGGGCAGGCTCACGATCGAGGCGCCCACCATCGCGGGCAGGGCCATGAGGAACGAGAAGCGCGTCGCCGCCTCGCGCGTCATCCCCGAGGCCACACCGGCCATGATGGTGGCCCCTGACCGCGACATCCCGGGGAGCAGCGCGAGGGTCTGGGCCAACCCCACGGTGACCGCCTCGCGCACGCTCATGGCCTCGAGGTCCTTGCCGTCGGGGTCGGCGGCGTCCGCGCCCACGGCGAGGTCGTGGGTGACGATCGGGGCGGCCCGCTCGGGTGTGACGACCGTCGCCGCGGGCAGCTCCGCGTCGTCGTCCGCGGGGGCGCGCGGTGGCGTGGCGGCGCTCACCCGGCGGGATCGCAGCTTCTCGCCCCCGATCAGCACCGCGGCCGTGACGAACAGCATCACCGCCGCCACCAGCGGGGTCTCGAACAGCTCCTCGACGGTCGACTTCAGGGTGAGCCCGACGACCGCGACCGGCAGGCTCGCCACCGCGAGCAGCACGACCAGCTTGCGGTACAGGCGGCTCTCGCGGTCCGACCCGCGGCGGAGCACCGCGGTCGCCATGCCGCCCAGCTCCGTGCGGAAGTAGACGACGATGGCGCCCGCCGTGCCGGCGTGCAGCGCCACGTCGAACGCGAGGCCCGGCCGTTGCCACCCGAGGACGTAGGGGATCAGCACGAGGTGCCCGCTCGACGACACCGGGATGAACTCGGTCAGGCCCTGGACGACGCCGAGGGCGATGGCCTGCAGCCAGTCGGTGATCACGGGGGTGTGCTCCTTCGGGGCGCGACGGCGCGCGCGGCGCGGATCTTAGTCCAGGTCGCCGGTGGCCTGCGGCGCGGGGACGTGGGTGAGCAGCAGGCGGCCGAGGGCCAGGCCGGTGGTCGCCGGTCCGACCTCGGTGTCCCCGTCGAGTGCGACGAGGGCCGTGGGGGAGGAGCCGTCCTCGCGGACCTCGAGCACCGGCCGTGACCGGGCGACCAACGAGGCGGGCTCCTCACCCGGGCCCAGCACCCACACGTCGACCCACCCGCCCGCCGTGACACGCCAGCCGTCCTCGATGGGGACGGGGACGGCCCGCTGGCCCTCCGCCAAGCCGGCTGCCGGGCCCCTGGGGTCGAGATGGCTGGTGGTCAGCACGGCGCCCTCGGGCAGCGCCAGCGCCAGGACCGCGCCGTCACCAGGCGCCCTTGTGACCGCGGTGGGGGGCACGGCATCGGGCGGGAGCCCGACCTGGCGCACCGCGGTCACCGCGGCGCCCACGGCCAGGTCGCTGGTGGCGACGAGCACCCGGACCGGTGCCCCGCCCCAGCGGTGCTCGGCGGCCACGATGCGGGCCTGGACGCCCGCTGCCGTGATCGCCAGGACGAGCACGACGACCAGGACTCGCCTGCGTGGCCGCAGGGACGACCAGCGCTCGGACGCCGCATCGAGGGGGCGGGGCAGCACCGGGTACGGGCCGTCCATCCCGGCGCGCAGCCGGTGGAGGACCGAGGGGCGATGGGGCGCGGGGGGGGCCATGCGGACAGCATGACGCCGCCGCCCCCACCGCGGGGACCACGGTCCCCCCGGGTGTGGAGAACTACGCGGACTCCGCCGTCCCGCGGTGCTCGGAGGACTTGGAGCCGCTCGACTTGCCGTCGCCCGACTTGCCGTCGCCTGCCTTGGCGTCGCCGGCCTTGGCGTCGCCCCCCTTGGCGTCGCCCGACTTCGCGCTGTCCGACCCCGAGGTGCTCGGCGTGGAGTCCCCGCTGCCGGACTTCTTGGCGTCCTTGCCGTCCTTTGCGGCCGGGCCATCGCCCGACGACTTGGCCTGCTTCTGGCGGGTGTCGGTCACGTAGTAGCCCGAGCCCTTGAAGATGATCCCCGCGGCGCTGAAGACCTTGCGCAGCGAGCCGCCGCAGGTGCCGCAGGTGGTCAGCGCCTCATCCTTGAACGACTGCACGACCTCGAGGTGTTGGCCGCACTCGCGGCACGCGTACTCGTAGGTGGGCAAAGGGTCCTCCCTGGTTGCGTCGGGGCCGGGACGGCCCGGTCAGGCGTCGACCCGAATGATGCCCGATTCGGTGACGAGGGCGTCCACGGCGGCGTCATGCGTCTCCGTGGGCACCGCGTCGACCAGCTGCACGTCGAAGGCGGCGCCGACCACCACGGTACCCGGCCCGACCTGGGCGAGCAGCCGGTCGAAGTGCCCGCCGCCGTAGCCGAGGCGGTGGCCCCGCCGGTCGAAGGCGAGGCCCGGGACGACGACGGCGTCGAGGATCGCCGGGTCCACCGGCCGCCGACACCCCGCCCGCGGCTCCGGCACCCCGCGCCAACCCGGGGCCAGGTCCCGGTCGAGGTCGGTCACCCGTCCGACCTCGAGCCGGTCGCCGTCGACCCACGGCAGGCAGAGGGTCCTTCCCGCCCGTAGGACGGACCGCAGGTAGGCGGGCAGGGCCACCTCGTGACCGAATGCGGCGTAGGCCAGGACGGTCTCGGCCGCCGCCAGCTCGGCGACCTCGGGCAGGTGGCGTGCGATGGCGGCGGACGCCGCCGCCCTGGTCGCTTCGGACAGGGCGGCGCGCTCGGTGAGCATGCGACCCCGCAGCGCCGCCTTGCGCGCCGCCGCCTGCTCCGTGTTGTTCACTGCGTCACCGCCGAATCACCCTCCGCGAGCGCATCGTCCATGGGGCTGTCATCATGCCGAGTATGGGACTGCGCGGCCGCCTGGCTCTGTTCTTCGTCGTGATCACCATCGCGCCCATGACCGTGGGCATGGCAGGGGTGCAGGCCCAGAGCACCGCCCAGCTGCGCGACCGCCTGGCCGGCGAGCTCGCCCGGGCCGGCGCCTCCGCCGCGGCCCTCGTCGAGGCGGCGAGGCTCCGGGCGGACGACCTCGCCGACGACCTTGCGATCCGCGACGGGCTGGCCGGCGCGCTCACCGGTCCGGCCGCCGCGGAGGCGTGGCTCGACCGCCAGCCGGCGGTCGCGCGTGCCGGCGTCACCGTCCTGGCCACCCCCGAAGGCCAGCTTCTCGCCGCCCGCCGGCCGGAGCCGCCCGGGGGGCAGGCGCCCGAGACGGTCGCGGGGGCGGCTGCCGTGGTCGCCGCGCGTCCCGACGCTCCCGCGGGGGAGCTCCTGCTGGCGGTGCGCGTGGTGGCCGATGCCGGGCTCGTGGCGGTGGCGGTATGGCTCGACGAGGCGCTCCTCGGCCAGGTCGCCCACGACCCCCCCCCGGGCAGCGGCGCGGCGTTCGTCGCGGACGGCCGCGTGCTGGCCGCCACCGGCCCCGCGCCCGCCGTGTCGCAGCTGCCGCCGGCAGGGCAGGTGGAGGACCTGGCGGTCGATGGCGAGTCGACCCTGGTCTGGGTGCAGGACCTTGTGAACGCCCCCGGGTCGCAGCTGGTCCTCTGGGCGCCGCGACCCGGTCCGCCCGGTCTGGGGCTCCGGATCGCGGTCCTGACGCTGGCGGTGGTCGCTGCGGCGGGCATCGGGTGGTGGCTCGCACGGTCGGTGATCGCCCCGGTGCAGCGGGCGGCCGACGTCGCTCGTGCTGTGGCCGGCGGGGACCTGTCGCAGCGTCTGCAGCCGTCCGGCGGCCGGGAGCTCACCGACCTGGGCGAGGCGCTGAACACGATGACCACCGAGCTGGCGACGCGCCTGGCCGAGGTCGAACGCAGCCGTGACGAGCTGCGCCGCTCGCTCTCGCGCCTGGGCGACGCGCTGTCCGGAAGCCTCGACCTGGACCGGATGCTGACCGTGGTGGTGGAGACCGCCGCAACCACCCTGCGTGCCGACGGTGCGGCCATCCTGCTGCCGACCGGCGACGGGGACGCCCTGGACGTCAAGGCCGCCCGCGGGTGGGGTGCGACCGGACGCGTCGACCGCTACGAGGAGGTCGCCGCCGGCGTGGTCCGCACCGGCCAGCCCGTCCTGCTGGCGGACCGCGCGACGGCCTCGCCTGCCCGTGCGGCCACCGAGCCCGACGAGCCGTACCTTCTCGCGGTCCCCTTCCAGGGGCGCGGCCGCACCAACGGCGCGCTCGTCCTGGTGCGCGACGAGGCCGCCGGCCCCTTCGACGAGGTGGACCTCGACACCGCTCGGGGCATCGCCACCGGTGTCGCCGTGGCGATCGACAACGTCCGTCTCCACGAGGAGACCGAGCGGCTGTCGCTGACCAACCCGGTGACCGGCCTGTGGAACATCCGCTACTTCGAGCCGCAGGCAGACAAGGAGCTGGAGCGGGCTCGGCGCGCCAACGAAGGAGGCGATGGGACCCGGACTGTCTCGGTCCTGGCGATCGACCTCGACCACTTCGGTCGGATCAACAAGGAGTACGACCAGGCGGCCGGCGACGCGGCGCTGGCGGAGGTCGGCCGGCGTCTCCAGGAAGCCACCCGCGACCCCGACGTGGTCACCCACCCTCACGGGGAGGAGTTCGCCGTGCTGCTGCCTGACACGGGCTACGACGGTGCCCTGCAGGTCGCCGAGCGGATGCGCTCCGCGGTCGGCCACACGCCGCTCGCGCTGCCCGTCGGGTCGCGGCCCGGCACGGTCGATCTGCGTGTCACCTGCAGCGTGGGGGTCGCGACGTTCCCACAGCACGCCCATGACCGCGCCACCCTCTACCGGGCGGCGGACCGGGCGATGCAGCGCGCGAAGGAGCAGGGACGCGACCGGGTCGTCGGTGCGGAGGAACTCGGTCCCGCCGAGTAGCCGGGGACCTGCGGGGATAGGATGCCCGCATCAGCGAGCAAGGAAGGGTCGAACGCGTGCGTGCACGCAAGGCGGTCATCCCCGCTGCCGGGCTCGGGACACGGTTCCTGCCGGCGACCAAGGCGCAGCCGAAGGAGATGCTGCCGGTCGTCGACAAGCCGGCGATCCAGTACGTCGTCGAGGAGGCAGTCACCGCGGGTCTGGAGGACGTGCTCCTGGTGACCGGCCGCGGCAAGCGGGCGCTGGAGGACCACTTCGACGAGGCGGTGGAGCTCGAGCGCCAGCTGGCGGCGGCAGGCAAGGAGGATCTCCTCGCCGCTGTCCGGGCGGTGTCCCAGCTCGCAGCGGTGCACTACGTGCGGCAGGGCCAGCCCCTCGGGCTCGGTCATGCCGTCGGCTGCGCGCGCCACCACGTCGGCAAGGAGCCGTTCGCCGTGCTGCTCGGCGACGACCTCATCGGTGAGGACGAGCGTCTCCTGACCCGCATGGTCGACCTCTGCGAGGAGAGCCAACGGCCGGTGGTCGCCGTCATGGAGTTCGATGATGCGGCGCTGTCCAAGTACGGGGTGATCGACGCGCAACCCGACCCCGAGCGCCCCGACGTGTTCGAGGTCCACGACATGGTCGAGAAGCCGGGCAAGGCCAACGCGCCGAGCAGGCTCTGCATCATCGGTCGCTACGTCCTCACCCACGACATCTTCGACCACATCGCCCAGACCCGTCCCGGACGCGGCGGGGAGATCCAGCTCACCGACGCGATGAAGGCCCAGTGCCGCGAGGAGCCGATCCGGGCCATCAAGTTCAGCGGGGTGCGCTACGACGTGGGCGCCAAGCTGGAGTACCTGCGGGCGACGGTGGAGATCGCGTGCGGACGGCGAGACCTCGGGCCCGAGTTCCGCGCCTTCCTGGCCGACTACGTCAAGGGCTTCTGAGCGTATGGGAGCGCCCGAGACCACGACCGGGGGGCACCACTCCCACGGGGACCCGGCCGAGCTTGCCCCCCTCGCGGGCTACCGCCGGTCGGTGCTGGCCCGTGTCGAGCCGTTGGAGCCCATCGAGCTGCGCCTGCTGGAGGCCCACGGCAGCGTCCTCGCCGAGGACATCGTGGCGCCGGGGCCCGTGCCCGGCTTCGACAACTCGGCGATGGACGGCTACGCCGTGCAGGCCGACGACGCCGACGCCGGCGCCGCCCTCCAGATCGTCGGGGAGGTCGCGGCGGGCACCGGTGACCTGCCGCGTGTCGGACCGGGCCAGGCCGTGCGCATCATGACCGGGGCGCCGCTGCCGCCGGGAGCGGACGCGGTCGTCCCCGTCGAGGACACCGAGGAGCGCGACGGGCGTGTGCACCTGCGTGCGGGCGCCACGCGGTCCGCCCACATCCGGTCCGCGGGCGAGGACGTGGCCGCCGGCGACCAGATCCTCGCCACCGGGCGGCGGCTCGGGTCGGCCGACGTCGGGATGCTCGCCGCCGTCGGGCGTTCCCTGGTCCGCGTGCATCCCCGGCCCCGGGTGGCGGTGATCTCCACCGGCGACGAGCTCGTCGAGCCGGGGGCGCCCCTGGGGCCCGGCCAGATCCGCGACACCAACTCCTACACGCTCACCGCGCTCGCACGCGAGGCCGGTGCCACCGCCTTTCGGCAGGCGATCGTGGCGGACGACGAGCGGGCCCTGGTCGAAGCCTTCGACGGGGCCCTCACCCACGCGGACCTGCTGGTCACCAGCGGCGGGGTCAGTGCGGGCCGCTACGACCTCGTGAAGAAGGTGCTGGCAGACCTCGGCGACGTGGCCTTCACGAAGGTGGGCATGCGGCCCGGCATGCCCCAGGCCTTCGGCTTCCTCCAGGGACAGGCCCACCAGGGCCCGCCGATCCCGTGCTTCGGACTGCCGGGCAACCCCGTCAGCGCCTATGTCAGCTTCGAGATCTTCGTCCGTCCGGCCATTCGCCTGATGCAGGGGCGCACCGACCTCAACCGCCAGCGCGTCCGGGCCGTCATGGAGACCGCGGTGCGCAGCGCACCGCACAAGGTCGAGTTCGTCCGCGTCCAGCTGCGCGACAGCCCCACCGGCTGGACGGCGCGACCGACGGGGGAGCAGGGCAGCGGCATCCTGCGCAGCCTGGTCGACGCCGACGGGCTGGCCGAGATCGCCGAGGACTGCACCGACGTGGCCGCTGGTGACCCCGTGGTCGTGCACGTCCTGGTCGAGCACCCGGGCGGCAGCCGGTGAGCGGTCGGCACCTGACCCACGTCGACGACCAGGGCCGTGCCCGGATGGTCGACGTGGGTGGCAAGGACCGCACGGCGCGCCGCGCCGTGGCCAGCGCCCGCGTGCGGATGACGCCCGGGACGGCCGCGCTGCTGGTCGACGGGCGGCTGCCCAAAGGTGATGCGCTCGGGGTCGCCCGCCTGGCCGGCATCATGGCGGCCAAGCGCACCCCGGAGCTCATTCCGCTCTGCCACACGGTCGCGCTGACCAGCGTCGACGTCGAGATCGACGTGGATGCCGCCGACGGCCTCGCCACGGTCACGACCGTGGCGCACGCAACGGACCGCACCGGGGTCGAGATGGAGGCCCTGGTCGCGGCCAGCACGGCGGCGTTGGCGCTGTACGACATGGTCAAGGGCGTCGAGCGGGGCGTGGTGATCGAGCACGTGGCCCTCCAGGAGAAGACGGGCGGCACCCACGGCGACTGGACTCGCGGCCAGCCGGCCGACCCCGATGACGAGGGCTGCGCATGAGGGCCGTGGTCGTGACCGTGTCGACCCGGGCGGCGGCCGGTGTCTACGCCGACGAGGCCGGACCCCGGGTCGCGGAGCTGCTCGCGGGGGCGGGCTTCGAGGTGGGTGAGCCGGTCGTGGTCCCCGATGGCCGCGACGGCGTGCGCCAGGTCATCGTCTCGGCGTGCGAGCAGGCCGACCTCGTGGTGACCAACGGCGGCACGGGCCTGCACCCCAAGGACCAGACACCCGAGGCCACCCTGGACGCCGTGGACCGCCTGGCCCCCGGAATCCCCGAGGCGATGCGGGCGGCCTCGCAGGCGATCACCCCCATGGCGATGCTGTCGCGGGGGGTGGCGGGGCTGCGCGGCCAGACCCTGGTGATCAACCTGCCCGGTTCCCCGAAGGCCGCCGCCGAGAACCTCGCCACGGTGCTGCCGACCCTCGGTCACGCGGTCGACCAGCTGCGCGGCGGGGACCACGCCCGCTGATTCTCTGCGGTGCCGGTCCGTGCGGTCAGCGCATGCCGGAACGGACCGGCCGGCGAGGGGGTCCGGCAGGCGGGAAAGCGGGGTCCTGCACGGGTTCCATCGGATTCGCGGCTCGCTCGACTACGGTCACGTTCCATGAGCGTTCTGGTCGTGGTCTTGCTCGGTGGAGTCTGGGCTCTGATACTCCTCCCTGGCCCGTGGCAGGCACGGCGTCTCGGGTCGCCCCTGAACTCCATCGACGCATTCGAGCAGAGCATGAGCAGGCTTGCCCCACCCCGCACCCCGCCAGGGGGCCATGTCGTGGTGCTCGGCCGTCCCGATCGGGATGGGCCGCAGCGGCCGGTCTCCATCCCGACGCCGCCATCGCCGTCCCCGGTCGCGTCTCGGACCCCGCGTGCACCCGGGCCGCGTCGTCCGTCGCCGCAGACGCTGGAGCGCCGACGCCAGGTCCTCGGTGTGCTCGCCATCGCCACGGCCGTGACCGGTCTCCTCGGTCTCCTGGTCGGCGGGTGGGCGTGGGTGCTGTTCGTGCTGGCCTACGCGTCGCTGTCCGGGTACATCGCGTTGCTGGTCCAGATCCGCACCCGTCGGGAGGAGGCGCACGACAAGCTGCACTACCTCCCGCCGCAGCCCGCCGTGCCACCCCTCACCTCCGGCGTGCGCATCCGGACCGCCCGCGGCGCGTGACGCACGGGGGCGCGTCGGCGGCTGCCGGCCGGGTGTCCCGCTGCTAGCATCACGGTGCGCGCACGCCGCGTTGCAGGGGCTGTAGCTCAGTTGGTAGAGCGCCTCGGTCGCATCGAGGAGGCCTGGGGTTCGATTCCCCACAGCTCCAC
>JBBDQS010000004.1 GCA_040905805.1 Egibacteraceae bacterium
GTCCGACAGGGAGAATAACACGCTTGTAGTCTTAAGTAAACGGTATTGGGGCTAGGCCCCGACCGTCCAGGTGTCCCCCTCGGCGAGCAGGGCCCCAAGGTCCCCCGTGCCGCGCAGCCCGACCGCCTCGTCGATCTGGCGCTGCAGCTCCGTACCGTAGACCGGGCGGGAGACCTGCCGGAACAGGCCGATGGGGGTCGGTCCCCTGGGGGTGTGCGACAGCCGCGAGAGCGCGAAGGCCAGCGACGGGTCCTCGCGGTGGGCGTCGTGGACGAGCAGCGCCCCCTCGTCGCCGTCCACCACGTCGACGATCTCCAGCTGGGCCTCGTCGCACAGGACGACGCCGTGCTCGCCGTGGTCGCCGAAGCGGATCGGCTCGCCGTGCTCCAAGCGGATCTGGTTCGCTCTGTTGCCGCGGACGGCGTCGAACGCGCCGTCGTTGAACACGTTGCAGTTCTGGTAGACCTCGACGAAGGACGTGCCCTTGTGGCGGGCAGCGGCCTCCAGCGTCGCGGCCAGGTGGGCCCGCTCGTTGTCGATCGACCGGGCCACGAACGTGGCCTCGGCGCCCAGGGCGACACTGACGGGATTGAACGGGTGGTCCAAGGAGCCGGCGGGGGTGGACTTTGTGACCTTGCCGACCTCGCTCGTCGGTGAGTACTGCCCCTTGGTCAGGCCGTAGACCTGGTTGTTGAACAGCACGATGGTCATGTTGGCGTTCCGCCGCAGCGCGTGGATCAGGTGGTTGCCCCCGATGGACAGGGCGTCGCCGTCGCCGGTGATGACGAACACCTGCAGGTCGGGCCGGGCGGAGGTGATCCCCGTGGCGATGGCCGGCGCCCGCCCGTGGATCCCGTGGAAGCCGTAGGTGTCCGTGTAGTAGGGCAACCGGGCGGCGCAGCCGATCCCCGACACGACGACGCACCGTTCCCGGGGCACCCCGAGCTCGGCGAGGACGCTGTGGATCGTCGCGAGGATCGCGTAGTCCCCGCATCCCGGACACCAGCGAACCTCCTGGTCGGACTTGAAGTCGGCCCGGGTCAGGGTGCGTGCCACGACTGCTCCTTCACGTGCTCGACGATCGCCTGCTCCAGCTCACCGGCGGTGAACGGCTGGCCCGTGACGTGGTTGTAGCCGCGGACGTCCACGAGGTAGCGGGCGCGCAGCAGCAGGGACAGCTGCCCCATGTTCATCTCCGGCACGAGCACGCGGTCGTAGGCCGCGAGGACCTCGCCGGTGTTCGACGGGAAGGGGTTGAGGTGGCGCAGGTGGGCACGGGCCACCGCCATCCCCCGCCGGCGCACCCGCCGGACCGCCGCCTCGATGGGGCCGCGGGAGGAGCCCCAGCCGAGGACGAGCACCCGGGGTGCGCCGTCCCCCTCGTCGACGGTGAGGGCCGGCAGGTCGTCGGCGATGCGATCGACCTTGGCCTGCCGGAGCAGGGTCATGCGGTGGTGGTTGTCGGGTTCGTAGGAGATGTTGCCCGAACCGTCCGCCTTCTCCAGGCCCCCGATGCGGTGCTCCAGACCGGTGACGCCGGGGATCGCCCACGGTCGGGCCAGCGTCCGGGGATCGCGCCGGAACGGCTGGAAGTCGCCGCTCTCGTCTGCGTTGGCGAAGTTCACGAGGACCGAGAGGTCCACCAGCCCGTCGATGTCGGGGATGAGCCACGGCTCCGCACCGTTGGCCAGGTAGCCGTCCGACAGCAGCATCACCGGGGTGCGGTAGGTGATGGCGATCCGTGCGGCCTCGACGGCGGCGTCGAAGCAGTCCCCCGGGGTGGCCGCGGCGATGATCGGCATCGGGGCCTCGCCGTTGCGTCCGAACATCGCCTGCAGGAGGTCGGTCTGCTCGGTCTTGGTCGGCAGACCCGTGGACGGACCGCCGCGCTGGATGTTCACCACGATCAGGGGCAGCTCGACGCTGACGGCCAGACCCAGCGTCTCGCTCTTCAGGGCGATGCCCGGGCCGGACGTCACCGTGGCGGCGAGGTGGCCGGCGAACGAGGCCCCGAGCGCGGCGCCCACCCCGGCGATCTCGTCCTCGGCCTGGAACGTGCGCACGCCGAAGCGCTTGTGCCGGGCGAGCTCCTCCAGCACGTCGCTCGCCGGGGTGATGGGGTAGCAGCCGAGGAACAGGGGCAGGCGGGCGCGTTCCGCGGCCGCCATCAGCCCGTAGGCCAGGGCGAGGTTCCCGGTGATCTGGCGGTAGCGGCCAGGGGGCATGTCCTTGGCCGGGGCGACCTCGTAGGCGTGTGCGAAGACCTCGGTGGTCTCGCCGAACGCGACGCCAGCCCGGAACACCGCGAGGTTGCCCTCGGCGACCGCCGGCCGGGAGGCGAACGTCGCGCGGATGCGCGCGATGATCGGCTCGGTGGGCCGGGAGTACATCCAGCACATCAACCCGAGGGCGAACATGTTCTTCGCGCGGTCCCGGTCCTTCTTGCCCAGGTCGGAGTCCACCAGGGTCTGCGGGGTCAGGCTGGTCAGCGGGATGGTGTGGACGCGGTAGCCCGCGAGGCTGCCGTCCTCGAGCGGGTTGGTGTCATAGCGGGCCTTCTTCAGGTTCGCCGGTGTGAAGGCGTCGGCGTTGACGATCAGGATGCCGCCCGGCGCGAGGCTGGCCAGGTTGGTCCGTAGCGCGGCGGGGTTCATGGCCACGAGCACGTCCGGCGCGTCGCCGGGGGTGAAGATGTCGTGGTCGGCGAACTGCAGCTGGAACCCCGACACGCCCGGGAGCGATCCGGCGGGGGCGCGGATCTCGGCGGGGAAGTCGGGCAGGGTGGCCAGGTCGTTGCCCGACAGCGCGGTCACAGAGGTGAACTGGTTGCCCGTGAGCTGCATCCCGTCACCGGAGTCGCCGGCGAAGCGGATCGTGACGGCATCGACCCGCTCGACCAGCATCTGGGGGTTCTGCTTCATGCCCTGCAGTGTGCGGGGGTGCGGCCGTCCGGGACAGGGCCCTTCGCCTCTGCGTCCGGGGACCTTCGCCCCTCGCCCCGGCGACCGTTCGAGGCCGGTGGACGAACAGTGGGTGCATCTTCGTCCTGCGATGTCGAGGTGGCGCTCAGGTGGGCTCCCTACCGTTGCCGTACGCCGCCCGCAAAGGACCCGCCCATGGACATCAGCCTCCAACATCCCGACCTCGCGGACTGGATGCGTGGCCGCGGAGCTCGACAGCTTTGACACGCGACACGCGGAACATCGTGCTCGGCCTGGGAGCCCACACACGCAGACCCGGCTTGGGGGGGATGGACCTGCCCGGCGTGTTCGACTACGCCACCCTCGTCGAGGACCTCGACTACGAGCCGCGGCGCGCCGTGGTGATCGGCGGTGGCAAGACCTCCCTGGAGTACGGGTCGTTCTTCCACGCCACCGGCTGCGACACGAGCATCGTGACGCGCGCGCCGAGCAGCAACGCGGCGGTGCGCACTACCATGCCCACATGGGCCACCGCATCGGCATGGCCGGACGGCACGGATGGGCAGGGGAGCCAGCATGCGCTTCGGGACCACGGTCCGCAGCGCCCGGGCTTGCGTGAGGAGAAGGGGTTGCCATGGATGGAATCGTGGTTGGCGTTGATGACTCACCCGGTGCGCAGCGGGCACTGGAATGGGCGCTCGCCGAGGCGGCGGTGCACCAGTGGACAGTGCGGCTGGTGCACGCCATCCCGCCGATCCAGAGCTTGTACCCGTACGGCATGGGGGAGATGGTCTGGCTGGACGACATCAACGAAGGGGCCGAGAAGGCCGCGCGAGAGCTGCTGGACGCAGCACTGGCCCAGGCGGGCGGGGCGCCCGCAGGCGTGGCCGTCGAGTACGTGACCAGATTCGCGCCCGCTGCCAACCTGCTCGTCGAAGAATCCCGGGGCAAGGCCCTGCTGGTCGTGGGTTCTCGTGGTCGCGGCGGGTTCACCGGCCTGTTGCTGGGGTCGGTGAGCCAGCAGGTCGCGCACCACGCCGACTGTCCGGTCGTGGTGATCCCCGCGGAGCGGTGACGCCGATGAGAGTGCCTGCGATGGTGCGAGGAGGCGGTGGGTGGTGTCTGTGATCGTGGTGGGCGTCGATGGCAGCAGCGGCTCGGTCGCCGCGCTGCGCTGGGCCGCGGCGGAAGCGCGGCGGCGCGGCGCCAGCCTCACCGCCGTCCACGCCTACATCCGTCCGCTGGTCTACACCGGCACCGACGCGGCCATGGCCGCGTTCGAGCCCGAGCGCCACGACCGGGCCGAGCAGGTGCTCGACCAGGCGCTGGAAGCAGAGGCCGACGCCATGACGGGCCTCGAGGTGCGCCGCGTGCTCCATGACGGGCAGGCGGCCCGGGCGTTGATCGAAGCAGCTGCCACGGCAGACCTGCTCGTCATCGGCACACACGGGGCGGGAGGCTTCGAGGGTCTGCTGCTCGGCTCGACAGCCGAGCACTGCGCGCGTCACGCGGCCTGCACGGTGGTGCTCGTCCCGGATCAGCCTGCCACGGACGGGGGGCGGATCGCCGTCGGCGTGGACGGCTCCATGCCGGCGCGAGCTGCCCTGGCCTGGGCGGTCGAGGAGGCGGCGCTGCGTGAGGTCGCCGTGGACGTCCTGAGCGTGTACGAGCCCTATCGGGCCCACGGCCCGTTCGGTGCGGAGTTCTTCGATGTCGCCTCGCCCGGTTGGCGGCGACGCCTCCACCAAGCCGCCGAAACGGCAGCGGCCGACGCCATCGCCGACCTTCCCACCCCACCAGTCACACCGACAGCGGTGCACGTCGAAGCCGGCCATCCGTCGGAGGTGTTGGTCGGGTGGTCACGACGCGCCGACCTCCTGGTCGTCGGCTCCCGGGGACGCGGCGGGTTCCACGGCCTGCTCCTCGGTTCGGTGACCCGTCAGGTCCTGCACCACTCCTCGTGCCCCGTCGCGGTGACACGGCCCCCCGCCAGCCCTGGATACAGTCCCTAGCCTGCCGCAGCAGGGGTGGCGGTACGCTCCAGCCCGAAGGGCGGCCCTCGTTGCGAGTCCCACGACGATGTCGAACAGGCCGCGGGGGTAGGTCGCGCGGAACAGCAGGACGATCCCGGCGACGAGGACGAGCACGCCGATCACGCCGCCGCCGGCACCGAACATCCATGGACCCCAGGTCTCGTTGCCGGTCTGCCACGCGACCCCGCCGCCGACGAGCAGGCCGATGATGAGGTAGTGGGGGATGGCCAGCAGCCACCACTTGACGAGCCACAGCCACCGCGACAGCGGTTCGTCCAGCCGGCCTTCGATCGCGACGGGGTACGCCCCGCGGGCGGCCGCTGTGGGAACCCCGGGTGCGGTCGCGCCGGGCGTCGCCGCGCCAGGAGGCGTGCTGCGCGCGCCGGCAGCCGCGGCGACGATCATCGCCGTGGCGGCGAGCAGGAGCACGAGGGCGCCGACCACGAGGCCGGTAGACGCAGTCGAGGGAGTGCCCACCGAGGTCGACCGGGGTCGGGACCTTCGGCCCTATGCGGTCACGCGCGTGTGCGCCATGGTCACGGTATGACCGCCGGATGCCGGGTGGAGCGGATCCAGGTGCGCCTTGTGACGTGGCGGCTCCTGGCGCGTTCTGCCCGCCCGCGCCGGCATTTCGGCGGGACGGTGCCGACGGTCGAGCTGACCCCTACCGAGCACGGACGCGCCGACGCTGCGACCCTGCGCACACCAGGTGATCAGCGGTGACCGGCGTCCAGGCGAGCCCCGTCCTGGCCCCGCCGAGCGGCACCGACCGCTTCGATCGCGGACGGCGCACCGTCGGCCTGATCGCGGGCCCAGTCGTGGCGCTCGCCGTCTACGCGAACGCGGGTGCGCTCGCGCCCGCCCAGCGGTCCCTGGCTGCGGTCATGGTCTTCGTCGTGATCTTCTGGGCGACTGAGCCGATCCCGATCCCGGTGACCGCACTGCTGGGCTTGGCGCTGGCGTCCGTAGCCGGCGTTGCACCGCCGCCGGAAGTGTTCGGTGCGTTCTCCTCACCGGTGATCTTCTTGTTCATCGGCAGCTTCATCATCGCGCGGGCGATGACCATCCACGGCCTGGACCGCCGTTTCGCCTTCCGGGTCCTGAGCCTTCCCGGTGTCGCACAGTCGACGTACCGCATCGTCGTCGCCTTCGGGGTGTGCGCCGCGCTGCTGTCCTCGGTGATCTCCAACACCGCGGCCGTCGCGATGCTCCTGCCCATCGCCGTCGGGGTCCTGCGGGCCATCTCCGAGCTCCTCCCCGCGAACCTGCGCGGTGGCCCACGGCTGCGGCTGGGCACCGCCCTGATGCTCATGACCGCCTACGGGGCGAGCGTGGGCGGCCTGCTGACCCCCATCGGCAGTCCGGCCAACCTGATCGGGCGGGAGTTCATCGCCGAGCTCACCGGGGTGGAGATCAGCTTCTTCGGCTGGATGCTGATGACCCTGCCGATCGTGGTGGCCATGTTCGCCGTCCTGAGCGTGGTCCTGCTGCTCCTCAACCGGCCGGAGGTCCGCCGCCTCGAGGGAGCCACCGAGTATATCCGCGGGGAGCGCTCGGCACTCGGTCCGCTCACTCGTGCTGAGCGCAACACCCTGCTGGCGTTCGCGGTTGCGGTCACCCTGTGGGTCCTGCCCGGGATCGTCGGGTTGCTCGTGGGCGAGTCGTCGTCGGTCGCGACCCTGCTGGGGGAGCGGGCCGACGAGGGCACGGTCGCGATCCTCGCCGCCGCCCTGCTGTTCCTGCTGCCGGTTGACTGGCCACAACGGCGGTTCACCCTGAGCTGGGAGCAGGCCGTGCGCATCGACTGGGGGACGGTGCTGCTGTTCGGCTCCGGGATCGCGCTCGGCACGTTGCTGTCCGACACCGGCTTGGCCGGCCGGCTGGGGGGATCGCTGGCCACGTCCCTCGGCATGACGAGCCTGATCACCCTCACGGCGTCGGCCGCGCTGGCTGCCGTGCTCCTGTCGGAGACCACGAGCAACACCGCTGCGGTGGGCATCGTGGTCCCCATCCTCATCCCCGTCGCTCAGGCTGCCGGCGTCGACCCGCTCATCCCCGCACTGGCCGCCGTGTTCGGCGCCTCCTACGGGTTCATGCTGCCCGTCTCCACCCCCCCCAACGCGATCGTCTACGCATCAGGCATGGTGCCCATCACGCGCATGCTGCGATCCGGGGCCGCCTTCGACGTCGCCGGTGTCCTGCTCATCACCGCCGGACTGCTGCTCCTCGGACGGTGACCAGGGCACCGAACCTCGATGACCGCCCGACGCGGTGCCGCGGGGCGGTGATCGCCTACTCGGCCGGCCAGCTCCCGGCCGAGCTCCTCGACCAGAGGGGGGTTGACACGTGCGCGGGTCAGTGGCCACGCCCGAGCCTGAGGAGCGCCTGGGTGGGCTCACGCAGGCAACGGAGCCGTCCCCGGGCGCTCCTCGTCCAACCGACTGGGCGCCCTCACCGTCGAGGAGGCGGAGAAGGGCGCGTAGGCAGTCGGTGGTCGTGATTGGCCCAGCCCGCCGGTGCCCTGCCGGGAGCACCCGCGCCACCGGTTGCGCACAGCCGTTGGACCCGCACGAGGGTGACCTTCGGCACTGCACGCGCGAGCCCGGGCTCACTCAGCACATGAGCGTGGACGCCGTCGAGGTCGGTGCCGCACCGGCGACGCTCGGCAGCGACGTCGGCCTGCTCGTCGTCGGCGGCCCGACCCACGCTTTCGGGCTGAGCCGGGCGACCACCCGGGCGGACGCCATGGTGAAGGCCACGCGTCCACTGATCTCACGTGGCATCGGTATCCGCGAGTGGATGGCCGCGGTCGGGGCCGCGTCGCCGGGGGTCGCCGCCGCCGCATTCGACACCCGCATCGACAAGCCGCGGGTGCCTGGCTCGGCTGCGCGGGGGGCCGCGAAGCGGCTACGCCACCTCGGCTTCCGACTGGCGTGCCCAGCGGCAAGCTACTTCGTCACCGACACGGCAGGACCGCTCGTGCCGGGGGAGGTGGAGCGCGCGCGGGACTGGGGGGAGAAGCTCGCCCTCGACCTCGCTCTCGCCAAACCAGCGCCCTAGGAGCCGGCGTCAGGCCCCTGCAGCGTGCGTTGGGGCGCCCAGCGCGGCGTGGGCTGCGGCGAGCCGGGCGACGGGCACCCGCAGCGGTGAGCACGACACGTAGTCGATGCCGGCGTCGTGGCACAGGGCGATCGATGGTGGGTCACCGCCGTGCTCGCCGCAGATCCCCAGGTGCAGGTCGGGGCGAACCGCCCGCCCCTCGTCGACCGCGAGCCGGACCAGCCGGCCCACACCCGTGGGGTCCAACGTGCGGAAGGGGTCCACCTCGAGCAGCCCCCGCTCGAGGTAGGTCGCCATGATCCGCGCCTCCACGTCGTCGCGGGAGAACCCGAACGTCATCTGCGTCAGGTCGTTCGTGCCGAACGAGAAGAACTCCGCGGTCCGGGCGAACTGGTCCGCGCGCAGGGCGGCGCGCGGCGTCTCGATCATCGTGCCGATCCGGTAGGTGATCGTCACGCCGGCGTCGCGCACCACCTCCTCGGCGGTCTCGCGGATCCACCCCGCGACGAGGTCGAGCTCCCGGGCGGTGACGGTGAGCGGGACCATGATCTCCACGTGGGGCGCTCCGCCGGCGCGCTCGACCTCCACCGCCGCTTCGACGAGCGCGCGGGTCTGCATCCGGTAGAGGCCGGGCTTGATCACGCCGAGCCGGCAGCCGCGCGTGCCGAGCATGGGGTTGACCTCGCTCCAGTGCTGCGCGGCAGCGAGGAGGCGGTGTCCGTCGGCGTCGAGCTCGCCCTTGGCGTCGGCGACCAGCAGCTCGGTGACGTCGGGCAGGAACTCGTTGAGGGGCGGGTCGAGGAGGCGCACGGTGATCGGCAGCCCCTCCATCGCCTGCAGCAAGGCGACGAAGTCGGAGCGTTGGGCCTCGCCGAGCGCGTCGAGTGCTGCCTGCTCCGCGGCGTCGGTCTCGGCCAGGATCATGCGCTGCACGAGCGGCAGACGGTCCCCGAGGAACATGTGCTCGGTGCGGCACAGCCCGATGCCTTCCGCGCCGAGCTCGCGGGCCCTCACCGCGTCCTCGGGCAGGTCGGCGTTGGCGCGCACCCCGAGGCGTCTGAACCCGTCGGCCCACCCGAGGAGGGTCGCGAACGCGCCCGTCGGCTCGGGGGTCACGAGTGGGACGGCGCCAAGCGCGACCTCGCCGGTGGTGCCATCGATGGAGATCACATCGCCCTCGCTGACGGTCACCTCCCCCACGGTGAAGACCCGGTCGTCGGGGTCGACGCTCACCGCACCTGCGCCGCACACGGCCGGCTTGCCCATACCGCGGGCCACAACGGCGGCGTGGCTGACCAGGCCGCCCCGCGACGTGAGCACCCCTTGGGCGGCGATCATGCCGTGCAGGTCGTCGGGTGCCGTCTCGGCGCGCACCAGGATGACATCCTGCCCGTCGGCGACGCGCGCCTCGGCGTCGTCGGCGGTGAAGACCACCGCGCCGACGGCGGCGCCCGGGGAGGCGTTCAAGCCGGTGGTGAGCACGTCGTAGGAGGCGTCGGGGGAGAAGCTTGGGTGCAGCAGGCGCTCGAGCTGTGCGGGGGTGACCCGCAGCACGGCCTCGCGCCGGTTGATCAATCCCTCGCCCACCATGTCGACTGCCATGCGAAAAGCGGCGTGGGCGGTGCGCTTGCCCACCCGGGTCTGCAGGATGTACAGGCGGCCCTGCTCGATCGTGAACTCGATGTCGCACATGTCGGCGTAGTGCGCCTCGAGGGTGGCGAACACGTCGCTGAGCTGCGCGGCGCAGTCGGGGAAGTCGGTGGCCAGCTCGTCGAGGTTGCGGGTGAGGCGGATGCCCGCGACGACGTCCTCACCTTGCGCGCGGGGCAGCCAGTCCCCGTAGGGCCGCGCCTCGCCGGTCGCCGGGTTGCGGGTGAAGGCCACGCCGGTGCCGCTGGCCTCCCCGAGGTTGCCGAAGACCATCTGCTGCACGTTGACCGCCGTGCCGAGGTCGTCGGCGATGCCCTCCATGCGCCGGTAGTCGCGCGCACGTCGGCCGTTCCACGAGCCGAACACGGCCTCGACGGCGCGCCGCAGCTGCTCATCGGGATCCTGGGGGAAGGGCTCGCCAGCCTCGCGCTCGATGATCGCGGCGAAGTCCGCGGTCAGCTCGGCGAGCACCTCGGCGGGCAGGACGGCCTCCTCCGCCCCCGACGGCTCGACCCGCCGGGCCAGTGCGTCCTCGAACAGGGAACCGTCAACCCCGAACACGACCTTGCCGTACAGCTGGACCAGGCGCCGGTAGGCGTCGAAGGCGAACCGCCGGTCCCCGCTCGCCCTGGCCAGCCCCTCGACGGTGGCGTCGTTCAGGCCCAGGTTGAGGACCGTGTCCATCATCCCTGGCATGGAGAACGGCGCACCCGACCGCACGGAGACCAGCAGCGGGTCAGCAGGGTCGCCCAGCCGGCGGCCCGCGCCGGTCTGGAGATCCACCAGCGCCGCGTCCAGCTCCTCCCACAGCGCGTCGGGCACCGCACCGGTGGCGAGGAAGGCCCGGCAGGCCTCGGTGGTGATGATGAACCCTGGCGGTACTGGCAGCCCCAGACGGGTCATCTCCGCGAGGTTCGCGCCCTTGCCGCCCAGCAGGTCGCGTTGGGAGCGATCGCCGGCGGAGAACCGAACGATCCATCGCGGCGGGCTCGCGGGTGCACCGGTCATCGTGTCTCCGTCGGTCGAGGTCGGGCGGGTGGGTCGGGCATTCCCCGGCATGACGTGGAGGATGCGTCGGCGGCGGGCCGTGGTCCAGGGTTCTGGCCGCTTCGGCGCTGGCGGGGCTGCATGGAGCACCTTGACGAGGAGCACGGCCGCGGTGCCCCCGAGCAGGAGGAACCCGCTGATGGGTCCTACGACTTCTGCTGTGGTGAAGGTGATCCCGCGATCTGCGCGATGGTCTGCGCGATGATGGCTGGGGTGAGGGCCACGAGCAGCGTCAGCAGCGGGACGGCGAGGACGGCGCCCAGGGCGACGCGACCGCGCAGCAGAAGGGCGCCGGCGAGGATCGTCGCCGGCACGATGATCGCGATGTCCAGCGCGTCGGTGACCGGCGTGGTGGCACCGCCGAGCAGCCGTGGCGGGTTGCCCTGCCCCAGCATCGCGCCGTGCCAGCACGCGCGGAAGGGTCGAATGGGCCCGCTCAGGGGGATCAGTGGCCCCCCAGGGCGGGCCCTCTGGCGCTATCGGGCCGACGGCCGCCGCGCCCTGCGCCCCTGGGCTCCGGGGACCCGCGGGCAGTACGTCCGGAGCTTGGCTGCAGAGATCACCGGCCGCCGCGTCATGTGACGGTCGGGCCGGTCCGGGGGTCCCGGCCGCACGGGGCCGTTCGGCCCTGCAGGGCCGTTGGCGACGCGAGATGCTTGCCAAGAGCAGGTGCATGTGCCCCACAAGGAGGAGGTGCGCGGTGGCCGTGCGCGAGTGGATGACCAGCGACCCCGTCACGGTGACCCCGTCCGACCGGGTCGCCGAGGCCCGCCAGTTGATGCACCGGTACGGCATCCGACACCTACCCGTCGTCGAGGACGACGGCCGCCTCGTCGGCATCGTGAGCGACCGCGACGTGCGCATCGACGAGGCCGCCCTCGCCCGGATGACCGCCGTCAGCATCGCCGTGCTGGCCGAGGCCGTCGGCGACGAACGCTCGATCGAGGCGGTCATGTCGGCTTCCCCGCACGTGATCCACGTCGACGAGCCAGTCGAAGCCGCCGCCCGGCTGATGCTGTCCCGGCGCGTCAGCGCCCTGCCCGTGATCGACGACGACCACACGCTGGTCGGCGTGATCACGTCCACCGACTGCCTGCTCGCCTCGCTCAGCCGCCAGGACGTGGGAGGGACCGCCTGATGCGCCTCGACGTGCGTCTGGCCCGTGCCGCTCTCACCGCGTGACCGCTGCTCCCGACCGAGACCACACCGACAGAAGGCGGCATTCGTGACCACGGCAACGCGTCGCCCGGGACGATCCACGGGGGTGGTGATCGCAGCGGTCGTCGGCCTGGTGGTGGTCGCCGGAGGCCTCGCGCTCCTGCTCTCCCCCGACGAGACGGACGAGGGCGCGGCACCCAGCACCGCCCCGGTCGAGGTCAGCGGTACGGACCTGCCACCCTTCTCGAACGGCCCCGACGCCGCCATCGGGACCGACGCGCCCACCGTGTCCGGCCAGGGGCTCGACAGCGCGGCCCTCACCATCGGTGGCGGCGGAGAGCCCGCTGCCGTGGTCTTCCTGGCCCACTGGTGCCCCCACTGCCGAGAGGAGGTTCCGGCCGTGCAGGAGTGGCTCGACGATGGGGGGCTGCCCGAGGGGGTGCACCTGTACGGGGTCGCCACCGGCACCGACGCCGCCCGCCCGAACTTCCCGCCCACTGACTGGCTCGCCGACGAGGGGTGGACGCCGTCCACCCTGCTCGACGACGACGCGAGCCGGGCGGGGCAGGCCTATGGCCTCACGGGCTACCCGTACTGGGTGCTGCTCGACGGTGACGGGCGCGTCGCGGGGCGCCACGTCGGCGCCCTCCCGGTCGACCAGCTCGAGCAGTCGCTGTCCGCGCTGCGGTAGAGGCTCCGCATGACGACGCCGACAGTCACGCTCTTCCTCTCCCTGCTGACGCTCGGCGCGGGTGCCGTGGTGGCGACGGGTGTCGCCCTGGCGGTCGGCCGCCGGCCTCACCCCCTGCACGCTGTGCTGGTATCAGCGGATCGCGATGTATCCCCTGGCGGTGATGCTGCCCCTCGCTGCGTGGAAACGGGACCCGGGCGTCGCCCGGTACGCGTACGCGCTGACCGCCGTCGGTGCGGTCATCTCGGCGTACCACTACCAGCTCGAGTGGTTCCCGCAGCAGGCCGCGGTGGCTTGCTCGGCCGCGGTGCCGTGCACGGCGGTGTGGTTCCGGACGTTCGGTTTCGTCTCGCTGCCGTTCATGGCGCTGACGGGTTTCGCGGCTATCGCGACGCTCCTGCTGGCACGCCGCCTCCCGGACGATCCTCCCGCCGCTTGACCGGTGGTTGACCCGGGTCAGACGAGGTTCATGGTGCGGGCGAGGAAGGATGCCATCTCTGCTCGGGTGACGCCTTGGTTGGGGCAGTAGCGGTTGTTGCTGCAGCCGCGGGTGATGTCGGCTTGGGCGATGGCGTTGATGGCGGTGCGGTGTTGTGAGGTGGCGATGTCGGTGAAGGTGTCGCTGGGGCGGCTGAGCAGGCCGCTGGGGGGGTCGGGCAGGGACCAGGCGCGTTGCAGGAACGTGGCCATCTGGCCTCTGCTGACCGGGTGGTTGGGGCAGAAGCGGTCGTTGCCGCAGCCGCCGGTGATGCCGGCGGCGGCCAGGGCGTTGATCGCGGCGGCGTGGGGGGAGCCGGCGACGTCGGTGAAGTGGCTGCGGGAGGTGGTGGGCAGGTTGCGCGCTCGGGTGAGCAGCGCGGCCATCTGCGCGCGGGTGATCT
>JBBDQS010000005.1:0-39778 GCA_040905805.1 Egibacteraceae bacterium
GGGGGGGGCGCGGCCCCCCCCCCACACCCGGCACAGCAGAGAATCGCCTCCGCAAGCTCCGGCGATTCACACCTCAGTGTCGGGGTCCCGCCTGGTCGCCGGCTCCTGTGCTGGTCTGCTGCCGGCGTCGGCGTCGGCGTCCTCGGCGTCGGTGGCCCGGCGCAGGTACACGCTGGGCACGTCCCGGGGGTTGGCCGGATCCACCGGGTAGACGAGCACGGGCACGTCGACCATCTGCATGACCCGGCGGACGATGAGCTGGCTGTGCGACCGCTCGAGCGGGGACCCTCGGACCGGCTGGCCCATGACGATGATGTCGACGTCCTCGTCGTGGGCGGCACGGACGAGCGCGTCCGCCACCCTCTCGTTGACCAGATGGAGGGTGCGCACGGGGATGTTGCGCTCCTCGGCGACCCGACGGACGAGGGCGAGCACCTTCAGCTCGTCCTGCGACGACCCCGGCAGGGAGACGTGGACGGCGACGAACTCGGCGTTGAGATTGCCCACCAGGTCCAGCAGGAACGGCAGCCGCGGGAGGAGGACGCGGAGGCTGCCGACCGGGATGAGCACGCGACGGAAGGTGCGCGTGGTGGCCAGGTCCGGCAGGAGGTCCTCCCCGGGGCCCAGCGACTGCTGGCGCCGCTCGCCGCTCGCCCGCAGTGCTCGACGGGTGAGCAGGGGACCCCCCAGCTCGAAGACGAGGATCGACCCCAAGACGACGGCGCTGACCTCGTCGCCGAGCGCAGGCGCCTGCTCCACGACGAACGCCACGAGGGCGATGGCCATGCCCGCGTGGGGCAGGGTCCCGTAGCCGATCGCCCACGACGTCGCCGGTCGCATCCTGGGCCGCGACAACCACCCGCCGACCATCGCGCCGCCGACCTTGCCGACGGTGCGGGCGGCCACATAGATCACACCGAGCAGTCCCACCGTCTGCAGGTCGTCGAAGTGGATGCTCGCCCCCGCGACGACGAAGAAGATGAGGTAGATCGGCGCCTCGAGCGAGCGCACAGCGGCGAAGAAGCGGTCTGCCAACCAGGGCGCGAGGTTGACGACGTACACCCCGGCGATCAGCGTCGAGATGACCACCGACCCGTCGACGAGCAGGTCGAGACCGGCGACGGAAATCAGGGTGATGAGCAGGAAGAGCAGGAGCTCGCCGGACGTCTCGATGCGCGCCCCGAACCTGGTCAGCACCCATCCACCCGCGAACCCGATGACCGTCGAGGCGACCACGATCTGCGAGAACGCGGTGACCGCCGTGAGGGGAGTGGCTGCCACTCCGGCCGCCAGCACGAACGGGAACGCCACGCCGAACAGGATCGCGACGGCCACGTTGGTGACGCCGACGCCTGCCAGGAGCAGGTCGGTGAACTCACCTTTGGCCCGCTCCTCCTTCACCGTCGCCGTGACCGTCAGCACCCCCGTCTCCGCCGCGATCAGCCCGAGCACTAGCGACACGCCCACGGACGCCCCGGCCAGACGGCTGCCGACGAAGACCAACGCTCCCGCGGCCACCAGTTGGAGGAGGTTCAGGGGCAGCAGCAGACCGAGCTGCTGGCGCATGCTGTCGAAGCGCAGCCGGTCACCGAGCAGGAAGATGATCGCACCGAGCGCCACGATGGTCACGAGGTTCAGCGACCGGATGTTGGCCTCGTTGATGAGCGGCAAGGGGCCTTCGGGGCCAATCAGCACGCCGAGGGCCAGGAACACCACGATCTCGGGGACGAACCGCTGGACGACCTTGCTGACGACCAGCGCGATCGCTCCCAGCCCCGCGATGATGATCAGGGGCGTCACGGGCAGGATCCCGTGGCGCTGCGGCTCACGCGGTCAGCTCTGGGCACCGCGCATCGGAACGTGCACGCGGAGTCCCTCGACGTCGATCCCATGGACCGCAATGGTGCCTGAAGGCGGGTACCGTCGAGGGCACCTGGTGCGGCAATGGGGTTCCGACACCCTGAGCGTGACGCATCCGTGATGCGGTCAGTTCCCGGGGAGCAGGGGGATGCCGCCGTCACCCGGGTCCGGCGTGGGGGTCGTCGGGGACGGGGGCGGGGGCGGGGGCGGCGGGGTGAAGGTGGAGGTCGGCTGCGGCGTGGGGGTCGTCGGGGACGGGACCGGGTCGGGGGTGGGCTCCGGGGATGGCGGGGGGCTCTGCATCGGGGGACCGAGGCTGCGCCGTTCGGCTGCGCGGCCGGTGCGCTCGTCCGGCGGCGTCTCGGGGAACTCGGCCGGTTCCACACCCTCGAGCAGCGCTGACGCGGCAGCGGCCCAGATCGGGGCGGCGACGCCGCCGCCGAAGCACGACCGGCTGCAACCCGCCAGCCCGGAGATCGTGCGCGGTGACCGTGGATCCCCGAGGTACACCGCCAACGACAGGTCCGGGGTGTAGCCGGTGAACCACAGCTGCCGCGACTCCTGGCTGGTCCCGGTCTTGCCGGCCTGGGGGCGCCCGATGTCGGCCTGGCGGCCGGTGCCGCCCGACACCACCGCCTGCAGCGCCTCGTTGACCTGGCCGGCGACCGACGGGGCGATGGCGCGGTGACAGCGCCCGAAGTCCTCGTCCTCCAGCTCGTAGCCGAGCTCGGCCATCCGGGCGTCCCAGGCCGCGAGCTGCTCCTCGGTGGGCTGGCGCGGGTCCGGTGGCTCCAGGGGGGCGCCGCCGGGATTGCGGACCTCAAGGACCGTCCGGGCCGGGCACGCGACCCCCATGTTGGCGAACGTGCCGAAGGCCGAGGCCATGTCGAGCGGGGTCACGTCGGCGGTGCCGAGGGCCATGCCGGCGCCGTGGGCGTTCGGGCCCTCGCGCACCAGGTCGGCGCTGCGCATCCCCAGGCGGTGGGCCATCTCGACCATGGACTCCACGCCGAGCTCGTTGCCGATCTGGAAGAAGACGGTGTTGCTGGACGCCGCCGTCGCCCGCAGCAGCGAGCAGCGCCCGCCACAGCCGCTGCCCCGCACGGTGGTGCCGCCGATCGTGATCGACCCCGGCGCCCCGTAGGTGGAGGCGAGGGTCTTGCCGCGTTCCAACACCGCGGCGAGGGGGACCGGCTTGAAGGCCGACCCGGTCTGCTGCCCGAAGTCGTTGCCCATCGCGAGGTCGACCTGGCTCGCCGCGAAGTCGCGGCCGGAGTAGGCCGCGAGGATGTCGCCGGTGGCCGGGTCCAACGCCACCGCACCGATGTCGAGGCCGGGGTCGGCGGGCAGGCGCTCGCGGACCTGCTGGTCCAGCTTGAAGTGCTGCTCCAGGTCCAGCGTGGTGATGATGTGCAGCCCACCGCGGTAGACGAGGTCGGGGCCGTACTCCGCGATCACCTGCTGGCGGACCTGCTCCATGAAGAATGGTGCGGCCGGCTGCTCGGTACGCGGCTGGACGATCTCCATGGGGCTGCTCCTGGCAGCCGCGCCCTCCGCCCGGTCGATGAAGCCGTACTGCACCATGAGGTCGACGACCCGGTCCCGGCGCTGGCGGGCCCGCCCCGGGTTGTTGCGCGGAGAGAAGCGGCTCGGCGCGGTGAGCGTCTGCGCCAACGTCGCGGCCTCGGCGACGGTGAGCTCCGCCGCGGGCTTGTCGAAGTAGGTGAGGGCCGCGGCCTCGGCCCCGTAGGCGCCCGCGCCGAAGTACACGGTGTTCAGGTACTTCTCGAGGATCTCGTCCTTCTCCATGTCCTTCTCGAGCTGGAGCGCGACCACCGCCTCCTGGATCTTGCGGGACCACGTCACCGAGTCGCCCACGTACACGTTCTTCACGTACTGCTGGGTGAGGGTCGAACCGCCCTCGGCGATGCCCCCGGTCTGCAGGTTGCGCCACACCGCCCGCACCACGGAGAACGCGTCGACGCCCTGGTGCTCGTAGAAGCGGTGGTCCTCCGAGGCGATGACCGCCAGCTGCAGCGACTCGGCGATCCCCTCCAGGCCGACGGGGCGGGCCTCGATCTCGGCCGCGAAACGGGTGATGGCCGTCTGGTTGCGGTCGAAGACGGTGGAGGGGCCGAGCAGCTCGCCCTGCGGGTCGGGGATGTCCCAGTCGATGGCCAGCGCCACGACCGCGAACAGCAGGACCATGCCGACGCTGACGGCGCCGAAGACGACCGTCGCCACAACGGCCCGCAAGGTGAATCGGGTCCAGGACACGACCCTGAAGTGTAGGCGCCCGCCGCCTCGGCGACCGCGCCCGGTCGGACAGGACCCGACCGGCGGGTCCTGGACAGCGCCGCCGGCCTACTCGGCCCGCAGCGGCACGTCGTCGTGCAACGTGGCGTCGGGCACCACCGGGAGGGTGAGCGCCGTCTCGCCGGGACCGGTCAGGACGGTTGCCAGCGCCTCCAGGCTGTGGGTTGAGACGTGGTGGGGACTGGAGGTGGCGACGCGCAGCAGGATCTGCTCGCCGGCCGGGATGTGGTGCGCCATGGTGAAGCACTGCGGGTCCAGCTCCATCCGCTCCCCCGGAACCACGAGCGCCGGGGTGCGCACGTCGTGGCGCAGCTGCGGTTGGATGGCGCAGTAGCCCATCGGATGGCGCTCGCCGGCGGCGTCGACGCGGAAGACCCCGGTCACGAGGTTCAGCAGCTGCGAGCTGGTCAGGGACATGGTGAGGCGCAGGCGGGGCAGGCCGGCGACGACGACGTCCTCGCTCAGCGGCGCGGTGAGGAACTCGACCGCGCCCAGGGAGTCCGTGGGGGGGATGGGCGCCGAGGTGAAGGAGGCCGCTCCCGGCCCGTCCGGCACGTCGCCGAGGCTGGCGTCGCGGGCGTCGGGATGCAGCACCAGGGTCGAGGCGGGCGCACGCCAGCGGTGGTCGGTCAGCACCCGGTCGCCGTTCAGGAACACCTCCACGGGGGGGCCGGTCTCGACGTCGCGGTGCTGCAGATGGTGGTCGAACCAGGCGTGCAGCGCGTACTGCCACTGGTCGAACCGGCAGGTGACGTGGGGCTCCTCGCAGGTGGTGTTGCCGTCCGAGCCGTGGTCCCACTGGCCGAGCCACACCTTGTCGCCGGGGCGGTCGAAGCGCTCGCCGAAGAACCACTCCGCCGAGGGGATGCGGGCGGCGTTGTCGTTGACGCCGTGGATCATGAAGACCGGGATGTCCGCGGCGGTGGCGCCCGCCCGGTGGTCGCGCTCGCCGTGCCACGCCTGGTACTGACCGGTCACCTGACCGTGTCCCGCCAGCAGCGCCGAGTTGTTGAACCCGCACAGCGCGAAGGGCAGGTTGTCGCCGAGGAAGTCGTCACCGGTCGGGCCGAACGGGGTGTCGAGACCGGGCGGCAGATGGCGCAGGGTCGCGAGCAGCGGATAGGCGTACATCGGCCCGGCGAGCTGCAGGAACCACGGCACCCCGTGGTGGAACTGGTGGTCGTACATCGACGCGAGCCCCGCCGACGGGGCGATCGTGACCAGGCCACGGGGACGCTGCGCCGCCGCCAGCGACGGCGTCGATCCGACGTAGGAGTGCCCCGTCATCCCGATGTCGCCCGTCGACCAGGGTGCGTCGGCCGCCCACTCCACGATCGTCCTCAGGTCCTCAGGTCCGCCGCGTCGTCGGGCCCGAGGTGGTCCAGGCAGCCGCCCGACCTGCCGGTCCCCCGCAGGTTCACCATCGCCACGGCGTAGCCACGGGGGGCGAAGTAGCCGGTCAGACCGATCGGGTTGCCGTCGGCGTCCTTGGGATCGGGGAAGATGCGGATGCCGTCGCGGTCGGCCAGGGTGCCGTGGTAGGGGCTCGCCTCCATGATCACCGGCCACGGGCCCTCGCCGTGGATCTCCGGGTCCGGACGCACGACCTCCACGTAGAGCTCGATGCCGTCGTGCATGGGCACCCGGTGGGTGTCGCGCACGGTCTTGGGGAACACGGGCTCGGACAGCCCCGGGATGGTGGTGTAGTCGGTGGGGGTCGGGGGGTCGGTCGAGGGCGGCCTGGCGTGGGGGCGTGGGGTGCCCGCCGGTCGCCGGTCGGCGGGGTCGGACTCGGTGTGCGGCGACGGCTGGGGCGCGGCGTCGCGCTCCTCGCGCGCAGCGGCAGCTTCCGGCGGGTCGCCCGCCCCGTCCTGCTGCCGGGTGTCGGCCTCGGCCGGCGAGGCGGCGGGGGGTGGGGGATGCGTGCTGCTGGGCCACGACCGGCACGGCTGAGGCAAGCAGGGCCACGATCGCCACGGCGATCAGCGAGCGGGACGACCACGAAGGAATCCGCATCTTGCGGATGGTGCCAGATCCGACGCGAGCCGGCTGGCGGCCGTTTGGTCACCCGGCCGGGCTCGGCAGCGGGGCCGGCGTGCCCAGGGGGTCGTCGCGAGCCGCCAGGGCGGCGAGGCCCTCGCCCCGGCAAGCGGCGGCGAACCGGGCGAGGTGAGCGGTCAGACGCTCCGTGGCGTACCGGGTGGCCTGGTCCCGCGTGATGAGGAAGGGCCAGTCGCTGGCCTGCAGCAGGGTCAGCTGTCGCCAGGCCGCGTCCCGCGCCGGCCCGGGTGGCAGCCCCCGAAAGCGGGCCTCGGCGTCGCGGAGCGCCTGCCACACCCACCGGGTGGACTCGGTTGCCCACGAGCCGTGCTGCTTGCCGGCGCCCCACGAGGACTCGGGCAGCGTCAGGCGCCGCTGCGGTGGATGGCGCTCGAGGTGTCGGGCCAGCGTGGTCGGGCGCCGGGCCGCCCGCCCGGCCAGGAGGCGTCGCAGCACCGCCTCGAGCCAGACCGGGCCCTCGTGCCACCAGTGGCCGAAGAGCTCGGTGTCGTAGGCCGCAACCACGATGGCGTCCGGGCCCCGGGGTGCGAGGTGGCGCTCGACGAGGACGAGGAACGCCTCGGCGTGTCCGACCGCACGCTCACGCGCCGACACGGGGTCGTAGGGCTCCTTGTCCCACGAGCCCCGGTCGGTGACCCGCCAGGACTTGAAGCCCCCTTCCAGGTCGAGGCGGTGGAAGTCGCGGTAGGCGGGGTCGGCGGGATAGCCACCGAGGGGGTTCCACACGGCATAGCTGACGGCCAGGTTTCGGCCGAAGGCCGCGACGTCGGCGTCGCCGACCCAGACCGGGCGGTCGAGCACGTCCAGCGGTCCGCCGGGGGCGACCGTCCGCCCGCCGCAGCCGGCCCAGTCCTGGTCGGGGGCACCGGCCGCACGGGCCAGCGTCGGCCCGTCGAGCACCAGGTGGGTCGCGCCCGCGTCGGCCCAGAACTCCTCCAAGCCCGCAAGCGTCGCCCCCGACGGGTGCAGCCGTGGGGCGCAACCGGGCGCCGCAGCCATCGGGGGACGGGTGGGGTCGGCGACCGGCCCGGCCGGCCGGTAGGCGCACTCGGGGGTCCAGACCCCGGTCGGCCGGGTGCCCAACACGCGCTCGAAGGTCGTCAGCCCCCCGTCGATCTGCCCGGCGATGAGGCCGGGGTCGTCCATCAGCGGCAGGTAGGGGTGGGTGGCTGGTCCACCCAGCAGCTGGATCGCCCCGACGTCGGCCAGGCGGCGGAACGCCGTCGCCAGCCCGTCTCGGTGGCGCTCCTCGAACCAGCTCAGGACGCGGGTCTGGCGCTGCCAGTGGTCGCGCCAGACCGGGGTCAGCCGCTCCCGATCCGGCCCGTCGTACCGGGCGATGGAGTAGTGCAGGTCGAGCAGGCGGCGCCCGAGCCAGCCGTGGAACTCCCCGAGGAGGTACGGATCGTCCATCTGCTCGGCCAGCACGGGGGTGATGCCGATGGTCAGCAGGTCCCGGCCGCCGTCCGCGGCCATGCGCCCCAGCACGTCGAGGAGGGGCAGGTAGGCCTCCGACCACGATTGGAACAGCCACTCCTCGCCGACGGGGTAGGTGCCGTTGCGCCGCAGCCAGGGCAGGTGGCTGTGCAGGACCAGGGCGAGGCTCACCGTGGCACCGCGGCGAGCGCCACCAGGTCCAGGCTGGCGTCGAGGTCGGTGGGACCCAGCCGGAAGTCGCGGGGGCGCACTCGCGCCACGACGGCGGTGAGCCAGCGCGGCCAGTCCTCCGGTGGCGCCGCGAGTACGAGCTCGGGCAGCGTCGCCCGCGCGACCCGCTCCACCGCGCGCACCCGGGGCCCGTGGTGCAACCCCAGCACGGTACGGACGGTGAAGTGGGCCGCCAGTGTCTCCTGCAGCTCCGCGGCCGTGAACTCGCGGGTGTGGAACGGGTTGACCGGCGTGTCGCTGCCGGAGGTGAACGTCAGCCGGTTGGGCGTGGCGCACACGAACTCGCCACCGGGCCGCAGGATCCGGGCGACCTCCGCGACGAAGCGGGGGATGTCGGGCAGGTGCTCGATGACCTGCAGGCTGACCACGAGGTCCAGGCCGTCGTCGGGCAGCGGGAGGTCGCAGAGGTCCGCCTGGAGGAAGTCGATTCCCGGGTAGGCGGCCCGCGCGTGGGTGATGACCGCCGGGACGAGGTCGACGCCGGTCACCCGGCTCGCGGTCGCCGCCAGCATGCGGGTGCCGTAGCCCTCACCGCAGCCCGCGTCGAGGACCGTGCGGCGTTGCGCGCGGCTGGCCGCCAGCGCGTAGGCGGCCACGTGGCGGGTGAACCAGTAGTTCTCGTGGACCACGCCGGGCCCGGTCCGTTCACCGGTCAACGGCAGCGAGTGCTCACCCATGGCCCGGCAGTGTAGGCGGTGATGGCAAGGCAAGTTACCGGGCAGTAACATGTGGCGAACCCGGCGAGCGCCCAGCGAGCAGCCCATCCCGGAGGGATCAAGAATGAGAATCATCTGCCCGGTCAAGCGGGTTCCGGACACCGCCGCGGACAAGTCCATCGACCAGGACACGCTGACGTTGGACCGGGACGCGTCGGACCCCGTCCTGAACGCCAACGACGAGTGGTCGATCGAAGAGGCCATGCGCATCAAGGAGCGCGACGGCGCGGAGGTCATCGTCTTGTGCGTGGGACCCGAGAACGCCCAGACGACGATCCGCAAGGCCCTGTCGTACGGTCTGGACGGCGCGATCCAGGTGGCCGACCCCGCGATCGCCGGCTCCGACGCGAAGGCCATCGCCAGGGTGCTGGCCGCGGCCCTGGCCGAGGAGGACTTCGATCTCGTCCTCATGGGCAACCAGTCATCGGACGCGCGCACCATGCTGGTGCCGGCCATGCTCGCCGAGTACCTCGGGCTGCCGGCGCTGACGTACGCCAAGCGTCTGCAGCTGGCCGACGGCAGCGCCACTGTGGATCGGGAGACCCCGTCGGGTCACCAGACCGTCACGGCGCCCCTGCCGGCGATCGTCTCGGTCGTCGAGGCGATCAACGAGCCGCGCTACCCCTCCTTCAAGGGGATCATGGCCGCCAAGAAGAAGCCCTTGGAAACCCGGGACCTGGCGGCGCTCGGGGTGGATGCGGGCGAGGTCGGGCTCGCCAACTCCTCGACGCAGGTGCTGGAGATCACCCCCCGCCCGCCGAAGGAGGCCGGCGACAAGATCGAGGACGACGGCTCGGGCGTCGTCGGTGCGAAGGCCCTGGTGGAGTTCCTCGCCGCGCAGAAGCTGATCTAGGGAGGCTGTCGAATGTCACCGATCCTGGTGTTTGTCGATCACGACCATGGGACCCCGAAGAAGGTCTCCAACCAGATCATCACCGCTGCGCGCCAGCGGGGCGGCGGTGAGGTCCATGTGCTGCTGATGGGCGAGGGCGCCGGCGCCGGTGCCGCCCAGGCCGGTGCCCACGGAGCGACCACCGCCTACGTTTGGGAGGCCGGCGAGGTCGCCGAGTACGCCACCGAGCCGGCGGTGGCCGGGCTGGTCGCGGCGCTGGAGGCCTCCGGCGCGACGACCGTGCTCTACCCGGCGGATCCGTTCATGTCCGACGTCGTCGGGCGTGCGGCGGTGCGTACCGACGGCGGGGTGGTCACCGACGTGGTCGACCTGACCCTCGACGGGACCGAGATGGTGGGCACCAAGCCGATCTTCGGCGGCGCGATGATCTCGCGGTGCAAGGTCCGGGGCGGTCGCCCGGCCTTCTACGGGGTGGCGGCCAACGCCTTCGCCGCGGAGGAATCAGGCGGCGGCCCCCCGGAGGTGGTCCCGCTGGAGGTCGACCTGGACGACACCGCGACACGGACCCGCGTCGTGGAGGTCGTGGAGCAGTCCGCCGGCGGGCGTCCGGAGATGACCGAGGCGGGGGTCATCGTCGCGGGGGGCCGCGGCCTCGGCGATGCCGAGGGGTTCCGCCTCGTCGAGCAGCTCGCCGACGTGCTGGACGGCGCGGTCGGTGCGTCCCGCGCCGCCACGGACGCCGGCTGGTACCCCCACCAGCACCAGATCGGTCAGACCGGCAAGACCGTGGCGCCCCAGCTCTACATCGGTGCGGGCATCTCGGGCGCGATCCAGCACCGGGCCGGGATGCAGACCGCCCAGACGATCGTGGCCATCAACAAGGACGCCGACGCGCCGCTCTTCGCCATCGCCGACTTCGGCGTCGTCGGTGACCTGCACAAGATCCTGCCGCCGCTCATCGAGGAGCTCGCGGCCCGCAAGGGCTGACCGGCGACTCACCGAACCTCGCGGGTTGTCGGTGGCCCGGCGACGTCCCTGGGTGTGTGGCCCGGCCAGGTGACCCGTCCCACGGTGGTCGCGTGGCCCGGCGACGTCCCCGGGCGGCATGCTGACGCGGGAATGCCACTCCCCGCATCACCGGGTCGCGGGTCGGGCTGGGGTACGATCCTGGGGTGCGCGCTGCCTGTGCGCGGGTGAGAAAGGTGCAGGCGTGAGTGGAGTCCGACGACCGACCGCCGTCGGTGTCCTAGCCGCGCTGGCGCTGGTCTTGGCGCTGGTCGTCGCGCCCGGGGGCACGATGGCCGTGGCCGCCGACCAGACCCAGCCGGCGGCGCCGGGCGAAGGCCAACCGCTGGACGACCCGACCGAGCCCGGGCCGCCCCCGGCCCACTCGGCGCCGTCGGATCTGCAGTTCTCGGCGTCCGCAGCGGGCTGGCCCGCCCCGGCCGTGGAGGGCCTGTCCGGCAGGGACCGCTACGCCACCGCGATCAGGCTCAGTCAGACGGGATGGCCGGCGACCGCCCCGGCGGTCGTGCTCGCCACCGGCGAGGACTACCCCGACGCCCTCTCGGCGGCCACCCTCGCGGGCGCCGCAGGCGGGCCCCTGCTGCTGACCCCGACCGCGGCGCTGCACCCGGCCACCGCGGACGAGCTGCGGCGGTTGCAGCCCGACACGGTGCACGTCGTCGGTCGGTTGACCGGCGGGGTCGAGGCGGCCGTCGCCCAGCTCGGCCTGCAGACCGAGCGCCTGCGCGGTGCGGGACGGTTCGAGACGGCCTTCGCCGTCGCCCAGCGCGCGGTCGAGCTCGGCGCCGACCCGTCCACCGTCCTGGTCGCGAGCGGCCAGGGGTTCGCCGACGCGCTGGCCGCGACGCCGCTCGCCGCGGCGTTTCGCTACCCGATCCTGCTCACGCCCGGACCCAGCGGGCACGCTCTGCTGACCGAACAGGTGGCCGCCCTCGGTGCGCAGCGCTCCTGGGTGATCGGCGGATCCGGCGCGCTGTCCGACGCGGCGGTCGCGGGACTGCCCGGCCTGGAGCGCATCGCCGGACGGGACCGCACCGCCACGGCTGCCGCGGTCGCGAGCCGGGCTCGCCACCTGGGCCTGACCGGGCCCCCGGTGATCGTCGGAGCGCACAACTTCCCCGACGGGCTCACCGGCGGGACCTATGCGGGCGCGGCGCGGCGGGCGCCGCTGCTGACCACCGGCCACGCGGAGCTGGCCTCCCCGACGATGAGCTGGCTGGGCGCGCACGGGCCGTCCCTGGCCACGACCGTCGGTGGCGAGGCGGCCATCGGACCCGTCGCCAGATGCCAGCTGCGTGCGGGCAACCCACGGCCGTGGCGCTGCATCGAGGAGGAGCTGTCCCGACAGGGCTACAACACCGGCGTGGTGGACGGAGCGGTCGATCACCAGAGCGTCTGGGCGGTGTACGCGTTCCAGAAGGTCGCCGGCCATCCGGTCGACGGCCGGTTCGGTGAGCCTGCCTGGAGCGCCATGCTGCGCCGGCCGCGGCTGCCGGTGCGGCGTCCCGACCTCGGACCGAACCACATCGAGATCGACCTGGCGCGCCGACTGGTGCTGCTCGTGCGCGATGGGGAGGTCCGCCACGCCTTCCACACTTCCAACGGCAAGCCGTCGACACCGACCATCCGGGGTGCGTTCTCGGTCTACGAGAAGCGCAACACCCGGCAGGCCAATGGCATGTACCGCTCGATCTTCTTCATCCGCGGCTACGCCATCCACGGCTACCCCTCCATCCCGTTCTACCCGGCCAGCAACGGGTGCCTGCGCCTGTACGACGGCGATGCCGATTTTGTCTTCCCCCGGGTGCAGATGCGCGAGCGCGTCGTCGTGTACTGAGGTCGTGGCGTGATACTGATGGACGATGAGCGTCTACCTCGACCATGCGGCCACCACCCCGCTCGACCCCGGCGTCCATGCGGCCATGCGGCCCTACCTGGAGTCGACCTTCGGTAACCCGTCCTCGCTGCACAGCCAGGGTCGTGCCGCCCGGGCCGGCGTCGAGACCGCTCGGGAGCAGGTCGCGAGCGTGCTTGGCGTCCACCCCCTCGAGGTGCTGTTCACCTCCGGTGGCACCGAGTCGGACAACCAGGCGCTCAAGGGCATCGCGTGGGCCGCGCGTGACGCCGGGCGGGGCGCGCACCTGGTCACCACCGCCATCGAGCACCACGCGGTCCTGGAGTCCGTCGAATGGCTGGTCGACCATCAGGGGTTCACGGCCACGGTCGTGTCCGTCGGGGCGGACGGGGTCGTGGACGCCAATCGCCTCCTGGCCGCGGTGAGCGAGGACACCGTCCTGGTAAGCGTGATGGCCGCCAACAACGAGCTCGGGACGATCCAACCGCTCGACCGCATCGGCCCGGTGCTCGCCGAGCGCGGCGTTCCCCTGCACACCGACGCGGTGCAGTCTTTCGGCCGCGCCCGGCTCGACCTCGATGGCTGGAGCATCGGCGCGCTGGCGCTGTCCGCCCACAAGTTCAACGGGCCCAAGGGGGTGGGGGTGCTGGTCCTGCGCCGGGAGCTGGCGTCCCAGCCGGTCCTGCACGGCGGCGGGCAGGAGCGGGGCGTGCGGTCGGGCACGTTCAACGCCGCTGGCATCGTCGGCTGCGGTGCGGCCGCCGAGCTGACCGCGGCGACGATGGGCGAGGAGATCCCGCGCTTGCGTGCGCTGCGTGACCGGCTGCTCGACGGGCTGCTCGGGGTCGACGGCGTCGCGCTCAACGGGTCCCTGGACCAGCGGCTGCCGCACAACGCCCACGTCGCCGTGGACGAGTGCGACGGGGAGGCGCTCCTGATGGCGCTCGACAGCGCGGGCGTGGCCGCGTCGACGGGGTCCGCGTGCCAGTCGGGCGCTGCCGAACCCAGCCACGTGCTGACGGCGATCGGGGCAGATCCTGACGTGGCTCACCTGCGGTTCACCTGCGGGCGGACCACCGATCAGGCGGCGGTGGACACCGCCGTGACCGCGTTCACGGATGCGGTCAAGCGCCTGCGCGACGCCGGGGGCGGTTTCGCCTGAGGCGATGCTCTGCTGTAGCGGGTGTGGCGGTCGCGCAGCGACCGCCCTGAGGATGGTGAGACGCACGGCCGCCACGGTCGAGGGACGACCGGTTGTGCTTGTGAAAACGTTCACATAGACTTGTGAAAGATTTCACAAGGGTATCCTACCTGGCAGCGAAAGGCTCTGACATGACCCAGCACATCGTCGTCATCGGCGCAGGCTTCGCCGGGCTGACCGCCGCACGCCGCCTCGGCAAGAAGGGCGCCGGCAGGGTGCGGGTGACGCTCGTGGACGCCCGGAACCACCACACGTTCCAGCCCCTGCTGTACCAGGTCGCCACCAGCGTGCTGCAGCCCCAGGACGTGGGCCACAGCGTACGGGGCGCCCTGCAGGACTCCCCGGGGGTGGATTTCCGGCTCGGCACCGTGGCCGGGGTGGACTGGGAGGCGCGGAGGCTGCGATTCGCCGACGGCGGCGAGCTCGCCTTCGACCGGCTCGTCGTGGCGGCCGGCGCCGTCACCGCCGACTACGGCGTGCCCGGGGTGGCGGACCACGCCTTCGGCCTGAAGGGTCTCGGCGAGGCGGTCGCGCTGCGCAACCACGTGCTTCGGCTGTTCGAGGTCGCGAGCAACGCGGGCGCCAAGACCCCGGAGGGCACGCTGACGTTCGTGGTCGCCGGTGGGGGGGCGACCGGGGTGGAGGTGTCCGGGGCTCTGACCGAGCTGATCGACCGCGTCCTGCGCCACGACCACCCGGACGTGGACGTGGACCAGGCGCGCGTGCTGCTCGTCGAGCAGGCCGACGGCGTGCTCGGTGCCTACAAGCCCCGGTCGCAGCGCTACGCGCTCGACACGCTGCGGTCCCGCGGTGTCGAGGTCGCCCTCGGCACGGGGATCGCCGAGGTCGAGCCCGGCAAGGTCCGCTTCGACGACGGCACCGTGCTCGCGACCGACACCGTGGTGTGGGCGGCGGGGGTACGGGCCCACCCGTTGGCCGACGCCTTGGGGCTCGAGCAGGGCCCCGGCGGTCGCGTCCTCGTCGGTGAGGACCTGCGGGTCCCGAGTCACCGGGAGGCGTTCGTCATCGGTGACATCGCCGCGGTGCCCGACGGGCGCGGCGGCCTGGTGCCCCAGCTCGCGCCCGCGGCGATCCAGCAGGGCACCTTCGTGGCCGACGAGCTGCTCGGTGAGCTCGACGGCGTTGCCCAGCGGACGTTCCGCTACCGCGACAAGGGGATCATGGCGACCATCGGGCGCCACGCGGCGGTCGCGGAGCTGCCCCCTGGGGTGCGCATCCGCGGCCGGCTCGCGTGGGTCGCCTGGCTGGTGCTGCACCTCTACTTCCTGATCGGCTTCCGCAACCGGTTGAGCGTGCTGCTGCACTGGGCGCTGAGCTACCTCACATCGGAACGCGGTGCCAGGGCCGTGTTCACCCAGCCGCCCGAGCCGCTGGCGTGGCCCACCGACGAGGAATCCCCCTCCCCCAGGTGACAGGCCGGGGGCGTGGGCGGCAGAGTGGGGCCCATGAAGGTGCTGGTGGCGATGTCAGGCGGGATCGATTCGTCGATGACCGCGGCGCTGCTCGTGCAGCGCGGACACGCCGTCACCGGCGTGCACCTGAAGATGGCCGACACGCCATCGGGTCTGCCGGGCAAGGGCTGCTGCACCCTCGATGACGCCCGCGACGCCCGTCGCGTGGCCGACCGCCTCGGCATCCCGTTCTACGTGTGGGACATGGCGGCGCCGTTCAGGCAGCGGGTGATCGACGACTTCGTCGCCGAGTACGCGGCGGGACGGACCCCCAACCCGTGCGTGCGCTGCAACGAGCGCGTCAAGTACACCGCCCTGCTGGCCCGGGCGCGGGCAGTGGGCTTCGATGCGCTGGCCACCGGCCACCACGTCCGTCTGGAGGCGGCGGCGCCGGACCCCGCGTCCGACGGGGCCGTGCCGCGGTGGCGGATGCGGCGCGCCACCGACCCGGGCAAGGACCAGACCTACGTGCTCTACATGGCCACCCAGGACCAGCTGGCCCACACGCTGTGGCCGGCCGGCGACCACACCAAGGCCGACCTGCGGGCCATGGCGGCCGAGCGGGGTCTGGCAACGGCAAGCAAGCCGGACAGCCACGACATCTGCTTCATCCCCTCCGGCGACCTGGGCGGGTTCCTCGCCCCGCGCCTCGGGCAGCGACGCGGGGCGTTCGTCGGCCCGGACGGCGCCGTGCTGGGGTTCCACGACGGGGCCTACCGCTTCACCATCGGGCAGCGACGCGGCCTCGGCCTGGGTGGCCACCCCGACCCGCTGTACGTCACCGCCATCGAGGGCAGCGCCGTGCACGTCGGACCGCGCGCCTCCCTGGAGGCCGCGGTCATCGAGGCACGCGACGTCTCGTGGGTCGCCGGAAAGCCCCCCGCCGCCGACGTGGACGTGACCGCGCAGATCCGCTACCGCGGCGCTGCGGTGCCGGCGGTGCTCGCCTATCTCGGCGACGGACGGGTCCGCGTCACCTTCAGCGGCGAGCGGCCTTTGGCCGTCGCAGCCGGCCAGGCGGTGGTGTTCTACACCGGTGACGAGTGCCTCGGTGGCGCGACCGTCGTCCATTCGCCCGCCCCCAGCCGTGCCGGGTACGCTACGGCGTCAACGAGGTTGGAAGGAGTCTGAACAGATGGTCTACGTGATCGCAGAGCCCTGCATCGACGTGAAGGACAAGGCCTGCGTCGACGAGTGCCCGGTCGATTGCATCTACGAGGGGGAGCGGATGCTCTACATCCACCCCACCGAGTGCATCGACTGCGCGGCTTGCGAACCGGTGTGTCCGGTCGAGGCGATCGCCTACGAGGACGACATCCCCGAGGAGTGGACCGAGTTCACGGCCATCAACGCGGAGTACTTCGGCGACGAGGTCACCGGCCTGCACGACCCGGGCGGCGCCGCCCAGGTCGGCAACAGCGGCAAGGACCACCCCAAGGTCGCCGCCTGGGAGTGACCGACTTTTCGCGAGGTGGCCGACGAGCAGACGCGGCGTACCGTCGAGGCGCTGCGGACTGCGATCGAGCAGCACCGGTACCGCTACTACATCCTCTCCGACCCCCACGTCACCGACGCCGAGTTCGACGCCCTCGTCGCCGAGCTCGCCGACTACGAGACGCGCCACCCCGAGCTGGATCGGCCCGACTCGCCGACCCACACCGTGGGCGCCGCGCCGAGCCCGGCGTTCGCGGCGGTCCAGCACCGCCGCCAGATGCTCTCGCTGGACAACGTCTTCGACCGCGAGGGGCTCCTGGCGTGGGCGGAGCGCGTCGCGCGGGGTCTTGAGGGTGCCACGCCCGCCTTCGTCTGCGAGCTGAAGGTCGACGGCGTCGCGATCAGCGTCAACTACGCCGACGGCCGGTTGGAGCGCGCGGTCACCCGGGGGGATGGCCGGACCGGCGAGGACGTGACCCACCAGGTCCGCACCATCGACGGGGTCCCCGACTGGATCGAACGGCCCGACGCCGCCGTCGTGGACACGTGGCCGCCGGCGGTGCTCGAAGCCCGCGGCGAGGTCTACTACCCGGTGGCGGAGTTCGCGGCGATGAACACCGCGCGCGAGGAGGCGGGCGAGCCCCGGTTCGCCAACCCGCGTAACGCCGCGTCGGGCGCCCTGCGGCAGAAGGACCCGGCCATCACCGCAACCCGTCCGCTGCGGCTGGTGTGCCACGGCATGGGCGTGGTTGAAGGGGTGGCGGTGCACAGCCAGAGCGCGTTCCTGTCGCTGCTGGACGCCGCCGGTCTGCCCGTTGCCCCCGAGACCCGTACGGTCGCCGACATCGATGCGGTGTGGGCGTTCATCGAGGAGTGGGGACGGCGCCGCCACGAGCCGACCTACGAGATCGACGGTGTGGTCGTGAAGGTCGACGACCACGGCCACCAGCGCCGCCTGGGCGCGACGAGCAAGGCGCCCCGCTGGGCCATCGCGTTCAAGTACCCGCCCGAGGAGCAGCAGACCCGCCTCGAGGGCATCGAGGTCAACGTCGGACGCACCGGCAAGGTCACCCCCTTCGCGGTGCTCGACCCGGTGCTGGTCGCGGGTTCGACCATCTCGCTGGCGACGTTGCACAACGAGGACCAGGCGCGCCTGAAAGACGTGCGGCCCGGCGACACGGTGGTCGTGCGCAAGGCGGGTGACGTGATCCCCGAGGTGGTGGGCTACGTCGCGTCGCTGCGACCGCCCGAGGTGGAGCGGGCGGGACCCTGGCACATGCCCACCGTCTGCCCCTTCTGCGGCTCGCCCATCCAGCGCCTGGAGGGGGAGGCGGCCAGCTACTGCACGAACCTGGACTGCCCCAACCGGCTGCTGGAGTCCGTCGCCCACTTCGCCTCGCGCGGCGCGATGGACATCGAGGGGCTCGGCTACGAGACCGCCAAGCTGCTGCTCGACCAGGAGCTCGTCAGCGACCTGGCCGACATCTACCACCTGGAGCGCGACGACCTGCTAGAGCTCGAGCGCTTCGGGCCGAAGAAGGTCGACAACCTGCTGGCGGGCATCGCGTCGTCGAAGGACCAGCCGCTGGAGCGCCTCCTGGTGGGCCTGAACATCCGCCACGTCGGGGGCAACGTCGCCCGCCTCATCGCCCGGCACTTCTCGACCATGGACGCCCTGCGCACCGCCGACGCCGCCGCGATCGCCGCGGTCGGCGGTGTCGGACCGGTGATCGCCGAGGCCGTCCGCGGGTTCGTCGACAACCCGCGCAACGCCGCGCTGGTGGACAAGCTCGCCGCTGGCGGGGTGCGCATGGACACCGAGTTCGTGCGCGGGGAAGCCACGCTCGACGGGTGGACGATCGTGCTCACCGGCGGTCTGGACCGCTACACCCGCGACGAGGCGAAGCAGGCGATCGAGGACCGGGGCGGCAAGGTCACGTCCAGCGTGTCGGGCAAGACCAGCGCGGTCGTGGCCGGCGCGGACCCCGGGACCAAGGCCGACAAGGCCGCCGAGCTCGGGGTCCCGCTGATCGACGAGGACGCCTTCGTCACCCTGCTGGAGACCGGCGAGCTGCCCTGACCGAGGCCATGTCATCGAGCGTCCGCGCGTCATCGAGCGCCACCTCGCCCCACTGGTCCTCGTCACGGCCGCGGCGGGCCTGGCCATGCCGGCCGTCGGCGTCTGGCTGAGCGGATGGGTGACGCCCCTGCTGGCGCTGCTCATGCTGTGCGTGAGCCTGACGTTCGACTTCGCCACCTTGCGTGCCGTGCTCGCCCGCCCGGGCGTGCAGGCGCTCGCGACCGTGCTGGTGTACGGGCCGATGAGCCTGGCCGGCTACGTCCTCGGCAGCGCGGTGTTCGGTTCGGGGCCGCTGGGGCTCGGCATCGTCCTCCTCGGGGTGCTGCCCACCGACGTGTCCTCGCCGCTGCTCGTGCTCATCGCCCGCGGCAACGTCGCCCTCGCCACGGTCTGCAACGCCGTCAACACCGCGCTGGCTCCGGTGCTCGTGCCCGCGCTGTTCCTGCTGTACACCGGCGTGGACCTCGACCTCCCGCTCCTCGGTCTGGTCGCTGAGCTCGCCCTGACGGTGCTGGTGCCCACCGTGGTCGGCGTGACCGTCCGCACCCTGCTCGCCGCCCGCGTCAGGCCGGTCGAGCCAGTCCTGTCGGCCACGGCGTCCGTGGCCTACCTGGCGCTGGTGCTGGCCGTGATCGGCCCCAACGCCCCGACGATCACCGCCGCTCCGGTCACCGTCGCGGCCGTGGCCGGCGTCGCCGTGGCCCTCAACGCCATCGGCTACCTGCTCGGGGCGGCGACCCGTCCCGTCATCCCGGACCGAGCCGACCGGTCGGCCATGCTGTTCACCGTGAGCAAGAAGGAGTTCAGCATCGCCGCCTTCGTCGTCTTCACCGGCGGCCTGGCCGCCGAGGTCGCGCTCCCCGCCGTCGTCTACGCCGTGGTGCAGATGCTCACGTCGCCGTTGGTCGCCACGCGACTCGCGCGCCACGCCTAACGGGGGGCGCTACCCTGCGCTCCCCATGTGCGCGGCCGGGCGCTCGGACGGCGGTCCGCTGTTTCGATGCCAGGTCGGCCGGCTGCCCCCTCCGGGTGTCCGTCACCAGGTGCTCTGGAGCGCGTCGGTGACCGCGGATGCCACCGCTTCGACGTCGGACGGGCTCGTCAGGGCGGCCAGCCACTGGGCGAGGGCCGTGACCCCGGCGAGGAGCGCTGGGGTGCCGCGCTCCGCGAGGTCGCGCACCGTCGGGTGCCACAGGGACGGGTCGGGACGGCGGGCGAGAACCGGGGCGAGGGCGGCCAGCGCCCGTGCCCTGCTCCAGTCGTCGGTGATAGCGAGGGCCGCTTGCAGCGCCTGGTCATGCAGGTCCTCGGGCAGGGTTGGGGCCAACGCCGCCAACACCTTTGCTCTGGAGCCTCCTTCGGTGATGGCGAGGGCGACGTCCAGCGCCTTGCCGCGCAGGTCCTCGGGCAGCGCGGGCCCCAACCCCGCCAGTGCTTCCTCTTGCCCGTCGTGGGCAGTCACAGGCGGCATTCAGGGCCTCGGTCAGGACGCGGTTGCGCTGCTTCTCGGGCAGCGCCGGGGCCAGCGCCGCCAGCGCCTCTGCCCGGGCCTGCGTCTCGGTCATGGCCAGAACGGACTCCAAGGCGCGACCGTGCAGCTCCTCGGGCAGGGCGGGTGCGATGGCGGCCAGCGCCTCCGCCCGGGTCCAGTCTTCGGTGATGGTGAGGGCGACCTCCAGCGCCTGGCCGTGCAGCCCCTCGGCCAGGGTGGGGCCCAGCGCCGCCAGCACCCGTGCCCGGTCTTCCTCGTGGCGCATGGTGCGGGCGCCCTCCAGCACCCGGCCGTGCAGCTCCCCGGGCAGGGCAGGCGCCAGATCTTCCAGTGCATCTGCCCGGGGTGTCTCGTAGGAGATGGCGAGGGCGGCCTCCAGGGCCTCGGCGAGGATGCCGAGACGTCGTTCCTCGGGCAGGGCGGGTGCCAGGGCTGCCAGCAGATCCGACCGCCGCCACTCATTGCTGGTGGCACGGGCGACCTCCAGCACCCGGTCGTGCAGACCCTCCGGCAGGGTGGGCACCAGGGCCGTGACCACCTCCCAGCGTGCATCCTCGTCGGTGATGGCGAGGGCGGCCTCCAGCGCCCGGGCATGGACGTCGCTGTGGCGATCCTCGGGCAGGGCGCGTGCCAGCGCCCCCAACAGCTCCGCAAGGGCTCGCTCGTGGCTGCGGGCACCGACGACCTCCAGCGCCTCGGCGACGACGTCGCTGCGCTGCTCCTGCGGCAGGAGGGGTGCCAGCTCCGCCAGCGCCTGCGACCGGGCGTCCACATCGGGTATGGCACGCGCGGCCAGCAGCGCGGCGGCGAGGACATTGCTGCGCTGCTCCTGGGGCACGAAGGCGGCGACTGTCACCAGCGCTCGTGACCGGGCCTCCCGCTCGGGTATGGCACGGGCGGCCTCCAGCGCGGCGGCGAGGACGTCGCCGCGCCCTTCCCCCGCCCGGGTGGCGACCATCCACGTCAACACCGTCGACCGGGCGTCCGCGCTGCGTTCGGCACGGGCGGCCTCCAGCGCCGCCGTGAGGACGTCGCCGCGCTGCCGCTCGGGAAGGGCGGCGGGCGCCAGCGCCACCAGCGCCTCTGCCCGGGGTTCCGCCTCGGTCATGGCCAGGGCGGCCTCCAGCGCGCGGCCGTGCAGCGCTCCGGGCAGTGCCGGTGCCAGGGCGACCAGCGCCCGCGACCGGCCCACGTCGTTGGTGAGCTCGAGGGCGGCGTCCAGCGTCCGGGTGAGGATGGTGCCCCGGCCCCACGTGCGCACTGCGGGCACCAGCGCCGTCAACGTCTTTGACCGAGTCCACTCCTCGGTGATGGCCCGGACGGCTTCCAGCGCCTCGTCGAGGAGGTCGTCGCGTTGTCCTTCGGGCATGACGGGCCCGAGCGCCGTCAAGGCCCAGGCCCGGTAGGAGGCGCCCGTGAGGGCACGCGCGGCCTCCACCGATTGGCCGTGCAGCCTCTCGGGCAGGCCACGCGCCAACACCGTCAACGCCGGGACGCGGTTGCGCTCTTCGGTGATGGTGAGGGCGACCTCCAGCGCCCGGCCCTGCAGCTCCTCGGGCAGGGCGGGGGCCAGCGCCGCCAACACCAGCGACCGGTCGGACTCGTCGAGGGCGCGGGCGGCCTCCAGCTCCTCGGTGAGAACCCGGTCCCGCCGCTCCGGTGGCAGGTGGGGTGCCAGGGCCGCCACCACCTCCGCTCGCGATCGCTGCTCGGTGATCGACCGCGCGACGTCGACCGCCAGGTCGTGGGGCCAGTCACGGTCTTCGGCGGTCTCCCGCAGCATCCGCAGCGCTGTCGCCCTGCTGTGGGCGCCGACGACCAGACGGCTGTGTTCGAGCGCGGCAGCGACCGACCAGCGGCCCTGGGGTGTGCCGACGGTCACCAGGGCGACGACGAGCGCGGGTGCCAGGTCGGGGGTGAGGCGGTGCAGGGTCGTGCTGATCACCGCGCACGTCAGAGCGGTCGGGATGTCGGGCACGTCCTCGGCATGGCGCCACAGCAGGTCGAGGTCCGCCAGGTATCCGGCGTGGCTGCCCTCCGCGCCGTAGCAGGCAGCCGCCCACGGTTGACGTCGCCGGTCGCCGATCGTGTCGTAGCTGGTCAGCACGTCGCGCAGCAGCGTCCACTGCCCGGCCTGCGCGAGGTGGGCCGTCCAGTGGCTGCGCACGTACGCGGGCGGGGGATCACCCCGATCCCGCCACCACGCCCGGCCATAGGCGACGAAGCGGTTTTCGAGGTCGTCGCGCTGCCCGGCGGGGAGCCCCTCGCGGTACAGCTCGCGCAACCGGGGATGGGCGAAAACGAACCCGTCCGCGGGGGAGCCGTCACCGGCGACAAGCCGAGCCACCGACCGAGACGCGTCGTCGAGGACGTCGCGGGCACCCACGTGCTCGGGCATGAGCGCCGCCAGGTCGGCGCCGGTCAGCGGACCCAACGCGGCCGCACAGCAGCCCAGCAGCGCCCGCACAGCAGCCCAGCAGCGCCCGCACCGCGGGAGGGGCACCCGTCAGGGCATCCTCGACGTAGGCGGGCAGCCCGGGCGTTCGACGCGACAGCTCCTCCACGCCGACTCTTCCCGCGAGGAGGTCGCCCGCGGTCAGCCGGACCAGCAGCGGGTCACCCCCGCTGATCCTGACGAGCGCGCGCGTCTGCGCAGGATTCGGCTGGCGCTGCTGCGCGAACCACAGCTGCGCGGCGACGTCACCGACCTGCGCCTCGCTCAACGGTTGCAATGCGGGCACGTGGACGACCGGCACGCCGTCCCAGCCGAGCCGGCGTAGCCACGTGTGGCGGGTCATCCCGCCGGCCCGGACCGACACGACGACCCGGGTGCCCGCGCCCAGCCGGGACGGCAACAGGTCCGCGCCCACGGGCAACCCGACCGCCTCGTCCAACCCGTCAACGACCACCAGCAGCCGCTTGCCCGCCGGCGTGGTGTCGCGTAGCAGCCACCCACCCAGCCGTGCGCGCGCCCGATGCGGGCGCAGCACGAGCTGCTGCGCGTCCTCGTCCCAGCAGGCCGCCAGCTGCACGCCCAGCGACCCGAGGATCACTCCGGCCTCGGCGGTGCGAAACCGCCGGCTGATCGGGACGAAGACCACCGCCCAGTCGTCGCGGGCCAGCACCGAATCGACCCAGCGCACCAGCAACGCGGTCGTGCCCCGGCCCGTCTCCTGGTGCACCAGCGCATGCTGCGCCGCAGGGTCGTCGAGGAAGGCGTCCAGGCGCGCCAGCTGCGGTCCTCGCCCGGTCCACGGCGCACGGTGGTGCGCCCGCAGGCGCTCGATCCCCGCGCGGGCAGGATCGGCCGCCGTCATCTGCTCAGCCGGTGTCTGCTCCATCCGCTCAGCGGCGTCGACAGGAGACGGTCGACATCGCGAGCTCCTTCCCGAAGGCCCGGCCCGGCGGTCGGCAGGCGTTCGCCGGCGGGCGCGCATCCTACGACGCGCGCCGACCTCAGCGCGGTCGGCCGGCCCAAACAGTGGCGTTCGCACCGGGAACCTTGCCGCCACCGCCGGCATCTGACCGTGGAGCACGCGGCTCCCGCCGCGGCCTGGGTGGGAGGAGACCGACCGATGGCAGCGCAACGAGTGGTCGGAGGTGTGTGGCGCGGGCCCGTCCTGCTCGCGTTCGTGGCGATCGTCATGGCTGGCTGCGGCAGCGAGTCCCTGCCGCCGGGCAGTGGCGAGGACGTGGGCGGCGGCGACGAGCAGGTCGACGACGCTGGTGAGCCGCCCGACGGCAGCGGCGAGGCTGCCGGTGGTGGTGACCAGGCTGCTGGCGGCGGCACCGCCCTGGCGGGCACCATGACGGGTTACCTCACCCTCGCGGCGGAGAACATGATCACGTTCGACGAGGTCGAGGTCCGGGTTGGGGAGGCCGCCGCCGCTGCGCGTGCAGCCGACGGCGAGCCCCCTGTCGAGGAAGGTGTCGTCCCCTACCTGCGCAACCCCACCGTCGAGGCCTACGAGATCCCGGTGGCCGCGGACGTGCGGGTGCAGGTGTACGACTGCAGTGGCGAGTGCCAGCTCGTCGACTGGGACTACCGCGACCTCGTCAGCGGCGCGTCGCTGCCCCACGGCAGCCCTGAGTCCCCGTTCACCGTGACCGTGCACGACGGCGAGGTCGTGGAGATCACCGAGGTCTACCTGCCCTGAGGCGCCGGAGGTACCATCGCCTTCGCGGTGCCTCGCGCAGACCTCTGCAGCATCGGGACGCCCACGCTGTCCCGGTCGGGGGTGAAGGGGATACGTGTCCTCGAGGTGGCAGTGGTGACGTGACCTGGGTGACGTGACCGGATCGTGGCGACGTTGGCAGAACACGGCGCGTGGGGCGGTGTTCTGTGCCACGAAAGGGGCACGTGATGACCGCGAACAAGCATTTCAAGCAGCTGGTGCGCGCCCGCATGGCGGTCGCGGGGGAGACCTACACCGCCGCGCGGACAAGCGTGGAGAGCGACGAGGTCGACGTGGTGCTGAGCGATCCTGTCGTCGTCGAGGTGCATGGCCGACACGGTCAGACCGTCGTGTTCACCCCCGACGGCACCCGCGTGCTGTCCGGGGGGCAGGACGCCCGCATCGCGATTCTCGACGCCGCCACCGGGGCGACCCAAGGGGAGCTCCTGGGCCACAGCAAGGTCGTCAACGCCGTCGGGGTGACCCCCGACGGGCGCTTGGCGGTCGCCGTGTCCTCGGACCGGACGGTTCGCATCTGGGACCTGGACACCCGCAGCTCCGTCGGCGTGCTGGACGGTCATCGCGATGCCGTGGTTGCGCCCGCCGTCTCGCCCGACGGCGCTGGGGCGTTGACCGGCGGCTATGACGGACGTCTGCTGCAGTGGGACCTCGCAGAGCACGTCTGCGTCGGGGAGGTGCGCACTGACCTCAAGCGCCTGGCGGCGGTCGCCTACACCCCTGACGGGACGTGCAGCATCGAGTCGGGTCAGGGGCCCCGCGTGACCGTGCGCGCGACCGACAGCAACGAGACCCTGGCCGTCCTCGACACCGGGGCTCCGGGAGTCATCGGGCTCGACGTCTCAGCCGACGGAGCGATGCTGGCCACCGCCGGATACGACGGCACCGTGGCGCTGTGGGACTGCACCGGCTGGGAGGAGGTCCGGCGGCTGGACGTCGGCGATCGCGCCAGCGCCGTGTCCTTCTCGCGCAGCGGACGACTGCTGGCGGTCGCGGCGCGTCGGAAGGTGACCGTCTGGTCCCATGACCGCGACACGCCGATCGCCACGGCGGGTCTGCCGATCGACGGGGTCTACGACCTTGCGTTCTCCCCAGACGCGCGCCGGCTCGCCCAAGCCGGGGCCGACGGCAAGGTCCGCATCTGGACACTCAGATAGGGGTGCTGACACCGGCGCCCCGTGGGTTCACCCGGGGCTGTGGCCCGGCGGGGGGGCGTCGACCGGTGCGGCGGGGGGCTGGGCGGGACGGCGCCCGCTGGCGGCCACGATGATGCCCGCGAGCACCGCGCCGACGCCGGCGAGCTGGACGGGTGACGGGGCCTCGGCCAGCAGCACGGCCCCGAGCGCGACCGCGCCGACCGGCTGGAGCATCAGCAGCATCGACGTCACGACGGCGGGCAGGCGCGGCAGCGAGATGGAGATCAGCAGCCAGGCGAGCACCTGGGAGCTGAGGGCGAGCAGTGCGAGCCACCCATGTGCCGGCCAGGAGGGCGCGAACTGGATGTCGCCGAGCAGCAGGCCCGCCAGCGCCGCGCACGCCGCGGCTGACAGCGTCGCGTCGAACAGCGGGCCGGCGGGCCGGCGGGGGTGGGTGTTGCCGGCGCGCAGGGTGAGGATGAACCCGGCGTAGGCCAGCGCGGTCACGAGGCCGAACACCACGCCGAGCAGGGGGTCCTGCCCGTAGGCGCCCTCGCCGATGACCCCGGAGATCAAGGTCACGCCGACGAGCACCACCGGGACCGCCACGAGCACGCGCGGGCGTGGTCGCTCACCCAGGACCAGCCAGGCGATGAGTCCCACGAGCACGACCTGGCTGTTGGCCAGGACCGTGGCGAGCCCGGCGCCGACGTAGTCGATCGCGTAGTGCCAGAACGTGAGGTCGGCGGCGAAGAACACCCCGGCCGCAAAGGCGACTCCCCGGTCACGCCGGCTGCGCGGTCCGTACCGGCGGGCCTCACGAGCGGTGAGCAGCGCCAGCACCGGCAGGGCGTAGAAGCAGCGGAAGACCGCGGCGGTGGCCGGCGCGACGTCGGCCAGACGGACCAGCACGGCAGAAAAGGCGATCAGCAGGGCGCCGGCGGTTCCGGTGGCGTAGGGCAGGCGTGAATCCGTCACGGTGGTCAGCGGCGAGCATAGCGATCGCGCCTGCGCGCAGCCGCTCCACCTCGCAGGCTCGGGCGGGTTCGCCGGTCAGGGATCCAGGGTGAAGCCCTTGCGCCACGGGCGCACCAGGCGCTCCTCGACGAAGCCCACGGCGGCGTACAGGGCGCGGCCGGCGCGGAGGTCCTCGCGGATGGTGAGGTGCACCGGGGCGCACTGCCGGCGCTGGAGCCAGTGCACGCCGGCCAGGACCAGCGCGCGGCCGTGCCCGCGACCGCGCAGGTCGGGTCGCACGCCGACGAACTCGATCGAGCCACTTCCGTCGAGGAGGCAGCGCGCGATCACGTACCCGACGAGCCCGCCCGCGCGCCGGATGCCGAGGGCGACGCGGTCGGGATCGTCGACCTCGACGGGCGCGTCGCCGGCGCCGCCCGCCTCGGGGAACAGCAGGTCGTGCAACCGCGCCAGCTCGGGATGGTCCTCCGCGGTGATGGGCACGACGGCGTCGTCACCCGGGTCGGGCAGGCGTTCGCCGAGGACCAGGACCGCCGAGGCCGCCTCGGCGTGGAAGCCGTGCGCACGGGCGAAGCCCTGCACCCGGGCGTTGCACTCGTCGGGAGCGAACTCCTCCTGTGTCACCTGGGGCGGCAGGCGCCGGCGGGCCGACGTGTAGAGGCGGTCGGCCACGGCCCGCCAGCCCTCGCCGCCCCAGACGAACGGGCCCTGCCACCACACCCTCGGGGGGTCCGTCGCGTGATCGGCGCCGAGCAGGCCCACGGGGCGCCCGTCGCTGACCGCCACCACGATGCAGGCGACCCCCCCGGGCAGGGCCGGCAGCGCCTCGGCGATGGCGGCGGCGTCGATGGGCAGGTCGCCGGTGAACTGCTCGGGGTCGCGCTGCAGTCGCTCGATGTGGTGCGCGACGTCATCGACGTCGCCTGCCCGCAGGCTCTGGATCACCGTCACGTTCCCGTGTCCTCACTGGTGGGCTGCCGACCGATCGGCGGGTCGGTCCATGCATTGTCCCACCGGTGCGCCCTGGTTACCGCCGCGGGCCGCCGGCAGGCCAATCGGACCTCGGGCCGTTACAGTGGGACCATCCCGACGGCGCAAGGCAGCGTGACGGCTCCCATGACCACGACAGAGCAGCGACCGGCTCCGGTCTCCACGGACTCCAGCGACCGCGAGCGCTTCGCGCACATCATCTGGCGACCTGGTGGCGGGGCGGCGGCCTCGGTGACCGAGGCCCGCGTGCTCGGCACGCCGGTTGAGGCCCTGTGCGGCAAGCGCTGGGTCCCCTCCCGCAACCCCGAGCGCTATCCGGTCTGCCCCACGTGCAAGGAGCGCGCGGAGGCCATGGCGGGGGGCTGAGCGGCCGGACAGGGTTCATCCGCGCCTGCCAGGGGGATCCTGGAGCAGCGTTGCTGCCGCACGCCAGCCACCACCGAGGAGAACCCATGAGCCAGTTAGCCAACCAGGGCGCGGACACCATCCGGAGCGGCGATGTCGTCGACCTCATCCTGGCGGACCACCGCGAGTTCGAGCGGCTGTTCCGCCTGCTGCGCAACCGTGACGAGGACCGGGCGGCGCGGCTGGGCGAGCTCGCCGACCTGCTCGTCGCCCACGCCCTGGCCGAGGAGAGCGAGGTCTACCCCCACCTGAAGGTCCAGGCGCCCGCCGAGACCGACGAGATCAAGCACGGCGTCGAGGAGCACGGTGAGGGCCACCAGGCGCTGGCGCAGCTGCAGGCGGTCGCGGACGTCGACAGCCAGGAATGGGAAGACGCCTTGGAGGAGCTGGTCGAGGGCGTCAGCCACCACATCGACGAGGAGGAGCGCGAGGTGCTGAACGCCGCTCGTGAGGCGGTCGCCGAGCGGACCCGCCTCGAGCTCGGCGAGGGGTTCATGCGCGCCCGGCTCGGCTGGTTGCAGAACAACCCGGGCGACCCGGAGCACGTCCGCCAGCTCGTCGCGGACTACGAGGACCGGGGCGCGTTGTAGCGGTCCTGCCTCCCCGGCGGGGAGCGAGCCGGCGGGGCCCGTCGCCCGTCCCGGCGGCTCGCGCTAGCCTTCGCCTTCCGCTGCCCGCCGAGGAGGCACCATGGCCGAGCTGACCGACGAGGACGTGCGCCATGTCGCGCGGCTCGCCCGCGTGGACCTGACCGACGCCGAGGTCGCGAGCTTACGCGGCGAGCTGACCGAGATCCTGGGCTACGCCGAGCAGGTCGGGGCGGTGGCCACGGCGGACGTCCCGCCGACCGGGCACCCTTCGCGGCTCACGAACGTCCTGCGCGACGACGAGCCGCGGCCGTCCCTGCCGCCCGCCGACGTCCTGGCTCCCGCACCCCACGCGGAGGACGGGCGCTTCCGGGTGCCCCGGATCATCGAGGACGAGGCCTGATGGGCGTCCCCCGACAGGCCCGGGCGTGAACGAGCTCGTCGGCACGACGGCCACCGACCTCCTGGCACTGCTCGAGACCCGCGCGGTCTCCGCCGAGGAGGTCACCCGCGCGCACCTCGACCGGGTGACCGCCACCGACGGGGACGTGCGCGCGCTGCTGCGCCGCCTCGACGAGCCCGCGCTCGATCACGCCCGCGACATCGACCGGCGGCGCGGGGCCGGGGAGACCCTCGGGGCCCTCGCCGGCGTGCCCGTCGTGCTGAAGGACAACCTCACCACCCGCGGGGTCGAGACCACCTGCGCCTCGCGGATCCTGGAGCACTACCGCCCGCCCTACGACGCCACCGTCGTGACGCGCTTGCGCGCGGCCGACGCCGTCGTGATCGGCAAGGCAAACATGGACGAGTTCGCCATGGGCTCGTCCACCGAGAACTCCGCCTTCGCGCGCACGGCCAACCCGTGGGACCTCGGGCGCGTGCCCGGCGGCTCATCGGGGGGGTCTGCGGCGGCAGTCGCCGCCTGCCAGGCCCCGGTGGCGCTCGGGTCGGACACCGGCGGGTCGGTGCGCCAGCCCGGCGCGTTCTGCGGCGTCGTCGGCGTGAAACCGACCTACGGCCTGGTGAGCCGCTACGGCCTGCTCGCGTTCGCGTCCTCGCTGGACCAGATCGGCCCGCTCGCACGCACGGTCGAGGACGCCGCCCGCGTGCTGCAGGCCATCGCCGGCAACGATCCCGCCGACGCCACCAGCCTGCCGGGCCCGGCACCGGATCTCCTGAGCGCCCTGCAGGACGGCGTGCGTGACTTGCGGGTGGGGGTGGTGACGGAGTACCAGAGCGAGGGCGGGGACGACCGGGTCGGCGCCCGCGTGCGGGACGCGCTCGCACGCCTGGAGAAGCTCGGGGCCCAGGTCGCCGAGGTCAGCGTCCCGCACGTCGCCTACGGGGTGGCCGCCTACTACCTCATCGCCCCGAGCGAGGCGTCGAGCAACCTCTCCCGCTACGACGGGGTGCGCTACGGGCTGCGGGTCCCGGGCGCCACCACCGAGGAGATGATGGCCGCGACCCGCGAGGCGGGCTTCGGCGCCGAGGTCAAGCGCCGCATCATGATCGGCACCTACGCGCTGTCCGCCGGCTACTACGACGCCTACTACGCGCAGGCGCAGCGGGTGCGCACGCTGATCATCCGCGACCTGGAGGCCGCCTACGAGCAGTGCGACGTCCTGGTCGGTCCGACGACGCCGTCGACCGCCTTCCGGTTCGGCGAGAACCTCGATGATCCGCTGTCCATGTACCTGCAGGACGTCTACACCAACGCCGCGAACCTCGCCGGCGTCCCCGCCGTGTCGGTGCCGATCGGGCTGGACGACCGCGGGCTGCCGGCCGGCCTGCAGATCATGGCCCCGATGGGCGGCGAGGCCACCATGCTGCGGGTGGCCCGTGCCCTCGAAGCCGACCTCGCCCTCGACAGCGTCCCGCGGGGACCGAACGCCGTGGAGGCCCCGTGAGCGTCGAGCAGGCCACCCGCTACGAGGCCGTGATCGGCCTGGAGGTGCACGTCGAGCTGTCCACGCGCACGAAGATGTTCTGCGGCTGCGCGATCGACTTCGGCGGGGAGCCCAACGTCCGCACCTGCCCGGTGTGCCTCGGCCAGCCCGGCAGCCTGCCCGTGGCCAATCGAGCCGCCGTCGAGTCCGCGATCCGGCTCGGTCTGGCGCTCGGCTGCGCGGTGGCACCGTGGACGGAGTTCCACCGCAAGAACTACTTCTATCCCGACATGCCGAAGAACTACCAGATCTCCCAGTACGACGTGCCGATCTGCGCCGGTGGCGTCCTGGAGGTGACGGTCGACGGCGGGAAGCGCACCCAGGTGGGCATCACCCGGGTGCACATGGAGGAGGACACCGGCAAGAGCACCCACGTCGGCACGAGCGGGCGCATCCACGGGGCCGACCACTCCTTGATTGATTACAACCGGGCGGGGATCCCGCTGCTGGAGGTCGTGTCGGAACCCGACATCCGGTCCGCCGACGAGGCGCGCGCCTACCTCACCGAGCTGCGGGCGATCGTGCGCGCCCTGGGCGTCAGCGACGCCAAGCTGGAGGAGGGCTCCATGCGCTGCGACGCCAACGTCTCCCTGCGCCCGGTGGGCCACACCGTGTTCGGCACCCGCGTCGAGGTCAAGAACATGAACTCGCTGCGCAGCCTCGGGCGGGCGATCGAGTACGAGGTCGCCCGCCAGACCGACCTCCTGACCGCCGGCGAGCAGGTCGTCCAGGAGACCCGGCACTGGGACGAGGGGGCGGGCGCCACCTCGACGCTGCGGGCCAAGGAAGAGGTCTTCGACTACCGCTACTTCCCCGAGCCCGACCTCGTGCCGCTCGAGCCGGACGCCGGGTGGATCGAGCAGTTGCGGGCCGGTCTGCCCGAGCTGCCTGCCGTGACCCGCCAGCGGCTGACCGAGCAGCAGGGCGTCCCCGCCGAGCAGGTCGCGACCCTGGTCGAGGCCGATCTGGTCCCCACCCTCGAGGCCGCGGTGGCGGGCGGCGCCGGCCCGGTCGAGGCGGCCAACTGGCTCACCAACGAGCTGGTCGGCTGGGCGACGGGCCACGGGGTCGCCCCGGCGGACGCCCCGCTCGACGGCGCCCAGCTCGCCGCGCTGGCGGCGCTGGTGCGCGACGGGACCTTGTCCACCAAGCTCGGCCGCCAGGTCCTGGAGGACGTGCTCGCGGGCGCGGGATCGCCTGCCGAGGTGGTCCGCGAGCGGGGACTGACCCAGATCTCCGACACCGACGAGCTGGCCGCCCTGGTCGACGCCGCCATCGCCCAGAACGCCGATGCGGCGGACCAGGTCCGCGGCGGCAACCGCAAGGCGGTGGGCGCCCTGGTGGGGGCCGTGATGAAGGCCAGCAAGGGGCAAGCCAACCCCAAGCTGGTCAACGAACTGCTCATGCAGCGCCTGACCTAACGGCGCCGCGGGTAAACCCGAGGCGATAGGGTTGCCGAATGCGGTGCGTCCGGCGCAAGGATGCCGCGGTGGATGAGAGGCGTTGATGCTGAGGTCCTCGACGGGTTCGCAGGTCGTCCCCGGAGACCGTGGGGCGGTGGACGGGCTCCGGTCGGTCGCGGCGCTGGATGCGGTGCACTGTCCGGTGGACGCGCTCCTGGGACGCTTCATGGATGCGCGCATCGCCGACCTCGCCGCCCTCGACCCGGCGCTGGCGCCCATCGGCCGTGAGGTCGCTGGGCTCGTGCGCGCCAGCGGCAAGCGGCTGCGGCCTGCCTTCGTCTACTGGGGACACCGCGCGACGGGCGCGGAGCACCTGGAGGGGGTCCTCGGACCAGCCGGAGCGGTCGAGCTCCTGCACACGTTCGCGCTGATCCACGACGACGTCATGGACCGCTCCGCCGAACGCCGTGGCCGGCCCGCGGTCCACGAGGCGCTGGCCCGTACGCACTTCGACGAGGGGCTCACCGGCGACGCGCGCTGGTTCGGCATGGGCGGAGCCATCCTCGCGGGGGACCTCGCGTTCGTGTGGGCCGACCAGCTGCTCGACACCGCGTCGTTGCCACCCGAGACGATCGAGCGGGCCCGCCGCGTGTTCACCCAGCTGCGGGTGGAGGTCATGGCCGGCCAGTACCTCGACCTGCGCCTCACCGGGCGCGAGGCCGCCGGCGAGGGCGAGTCGCTGCGGGTCGCGCTCCTGAAGTCCGGTCGCTACACCGTCACCCGTCCCCTGCAGCTCGGCGCCGCCATCGGCGGCGGGGAGCCCACGCTCGATGCCACCTTGCGCGAGTACGGCGACGCGACGGGGCTGGCGTTCCAGCTGCGCGACGACGTCCTCGGGCTGTTCGGTGACCACACGGTCACCGGCAAGGGGGCGCTGTCGGACCTGCGGGAGGGCAAGCGCACGGTGCTCATGCTGCGGGCCCTCAGCACGGCTCGACCTCCGCAGCGCCAGGTGCTCGTGGGCGCCCTCGGCAATGCCGAGCTCGATGACGAGACCGCCGACCGCGTCCGGGAGATCGTGACGGACTGCGGCGCGCTCGATGCCGTCGAGGCGCTGGTCGCCGAGCAGCTCGAGGTCGCGCGTGCGGCGCTCGGACCCCTGGGCCCGCCGGCCCGCGAGGCGTTGGAGGAACTCGCCGACTTCGCGGCGCACCGGACGGTCTAGGAGCCGTGCCCGCCCGGGTGGTGGTGGTCGGCGCCGGCCTGGGAGGCCTCGCCGCGGCGATCCGTCTGGCCGCGGGCGGCATCGACGTGACCGTGCTGGAACGCGACGACCGCCCCGGGGGGCGCGCCGGACGCATCGAGCGCGCCGGCTACACCTTCGACACCGGTCCCAGCGTGCTGACCATGCCGGCGTTGCTCGACGAGCTGTTCGCGCTCAACGGGGAGTCGCTGGCCGACCACCTGCCCCTGGTGCGCCTCGACCCGGCCTACCGCGCCCGGTTCCACGACGGGTCAGAGCTCGCCATCCGCGGCAGCGTGGACGCCATGGTCGAGGAGGTGCGCACCGTGTGCGGGCCGGACGAGGCCGACCGCTTCGTGCGGTTCGCCCGGCGTCTGCAGGACCTGTACGACGCGGAGTACGCCACGTTCATCGACGCGAACTTCGACTCGCCCCTGGACCTGGCGGCGCGGCCCCTGGCGCTCGCCCGCCTGGTCCGTCTCGGCGGCTTCCGCACGGTGCACGCACTGGTGTCGAGCTTCCTCACCGACTGGCGGCTGGTGCGGCTGTTCACCTTCCAGTCGATGTACGCCGGAATGAGCCCCTACGAGGCCCTGGGCATCTACGCGATCATCGCCTACATGGACGCCGTCGCCGGGGTGTTCTACCCCCCCGGGGGCATCCACCGGGTCAGCGAGGAGCTCGCCGGGCTGGCCGAGCGCTGCGGCGTTGACCTGCGGCTGAAGGACCCGGTCGACACGGTGACCGTCGCCGGGGATCGCGCCACCGGTGTGCGCACGGCCGCCGGGGAGCGGCTTGACGCCGACGTCGTCGTGTGCAACCCCGACCTGCCGATGGCGTACCGGGACCTCCTGCCGCCGGCCGCCACGCCGCGCCGGGTGCGCTCGCTGCGCTACTCGCCCTCGTGCGTGGTCGTGCACCTCGGGCTGTCGGGCGCCCCCGCCGGGGCGGCCCACCACAACATCCACTTCGCCGAGGACTACCAGGCTTCCTTCGACGACATCCTCGCCGGGCGCATGCAGCGCGACCCCTCGTGGTTCCTCACCGTCCCGACCGTGACCGACCCGGGGCAGGCACCGCCGGGCGGCGGCGTGGCCTTCTACCTGCTGCCCACACCCAACCTGCACGGTCATCCCGTGCGCTGGTCCACGCAGGGACCCCGGGAGATGGCCTTGGCCCAGCAACGGCTGGAGGCGGCCGGCTACGGTCCGATCCGCGCCACCACGGTGACCAGCGAGGTCGTGACCCCCGAGGACTGGGCGGCGCGGGGCATGGCGGCCGGCACGCCGTTCGCGGCCAGCCACCACTTCCGCCAGACCGGGCCCTTCCGGCCGGCGAACGTCGCACCGAAGGTCGCCGGGGTGGTCTTCACCGGGTCCTCGACCACGCCCGGTGTGGGGGTGCCGATGGTGCTGGTGAGCGGCAAGCTCGCCGCCGAGCGCGTGGCTGAGCTTCTGCCACCGCCCGGCGGGGCGTCAGGCTCGGCCGGAAGGAGCGGTCGGTGAACGGCGCGCGCGCCCGCCTCCTCCGGGGCGCTCACCCGCCCGCCCTCCAAGCCCCTCCGGAGGCGGGCGCGCGCACCTCCGTCGCTGCGTCCCCCCCTGTTACGGGGGGGTCGCCAACTGTTGCCCGAAGCCCGAAGTTTCATTGTTTATCTGCGAACATATGTGCTAGTCTGTCCACATGAGACTCCGTGAATGGGCCGAGTGTGAAGGTGTGCATTACCAGACGGCGTGGCGATGGGTTCGCGACGGTCGGATGCCCGTCCCCGTCTCCCGCACCCCGACGGGGACGATCATCGTCTGCGTCGACGATGCTGATCCGACCGGTGGTTTGGGGCTGTATGCGCGGGTGTCGTCCCACGACCAGAAGGCCGACCTGGACCGGCAGGTGGCACGGCTCACCGAATGGGCGGCCACCACCGGCGTGCCGGTGGTCCGGGTCGAGGTCGAGGTCGGGTCGGGGGTGAACGGCACCCGCCGCAAGGTCCGGCGGCTGCTGGCCGACTCGGACGTCGGCACGGTGGTGGTGGAGCATCGGGATCGCCTGGGCCGGATGAACGTCGAGCTGGTGGAAGCAGCCCTGACCGCGGCTGGCCGTCGCCTGGTGGTGCTCGACGATGGTGAGGTCGACGACGACCTGGTGGGGGACATGGTGGAGGTGCTCACCTCGTTGTGCGCGAGGCTGTATGGGCGCCGGTCGGCCCGCAACCGGGCGGAGAAGGCATTGCGCTGTGCTGCCCGGGATACCCGACCGCGGGATGTCGCACCGGCAGGGCAAGATGGCCGGGATGCGTGAGATCGTTCCCCCGGTGATCGTGGCACGCCCGTCTGGCACACGGGTGCGTACCCGCCTGCGCGTGTCGGATGCTGACGCGGGCGTGTTGTGGCAAGTCGGCATGCATCTGGGTCTGCTGGCCGGCCGCGACCTGGCCCGACGGTGTGCCGATGGCCGCGTCTTGGACCGGGCCGCCAGGAAGCGGGAGTTGACGGGATCCTCGTCGTCACGGTGGGCGGGGGCGATCACCCGGACGTCCAACGACCAGTGGGCGCGGGAACGGGCCAACCAGGGCGAGCAGGCACGTAGCCTGCGGGCCGCCCTGGCCACCATCGACGCACGGCTGCGGGCACCCGTCGGTGGACAGCACGAGGTCAATGGGCGCCGTGTCCGCGGCTACAGGACCGCAGGCGAGCGGTGGCAGAAGCAACGTCGCAGGGCGGTGCTGGCATCGCGGCTGGCGCGGCTGGAGACCGACCTTGCTGCCGGGAGGGTGTCGGTGGTCCGTGGTGGCACAGCGCTGGCGAAACAGCGCCACAACCTTGTTCAGGCGGGAATGACCGTCGACCGGTGGCGTGACGGGTGGGACGCTGCGCGGCTGTTTCTGTGCGCCGACGGGGAAGCAGACAAGCGGCTCGGCAACGAGACCATCCGGTGGGATCCCGACACCAACACGCTGGAGGTGCGGCTGCCCACCCCGCTCGCCCACCTGTCCAACACACCCGGCCGGGCGCCGGTCTACCGGCTGTCCTGTCAGGTCGCGTTCCCCCATCGCGGCGGCGAGGTCGCCGCCCAGACGGTGTCGGGTGCGGTCCGCTACGACATCAACTTCGACCCCGACAGACGCCGCTGGTATCTCGATGCGTCCTGGACCATCGACCCGCAACCCGCCCCCGCCCCCGACCCCGACCTGCTCCGCCAGCAGCGGACGTTCGCGGTCGACCTCAACGCCGACCACGTCGCCGGGTGGGTCATCGACCCGGCCGGCAACCCGGTCGGGACCCCAGTCCGGTTCGCGGTGCCCGCCACCGGCAGCCGGTCGCAGCGGGATGCCCAGGTCCGCCATATGGTCACCCGCATCCTGCGACACGCACTCAACCACGGCTGCCGGTCGGTCACGATCGAGAACCTCAACTTCACCGCCGTGGTGTCCCGCGACGCTGCCACGGCCCCGCGTGGGCGCCGCGGCAGGCGGCTGCGGGCCACGGTGGCCGGCATCCCCACCGGCAGGTTCCGACACCGGCTCACCCAGATGGCCGCCAACCTCGGGCTGTGGGTGATCGCGGTCGACCCGGCATACACCTCCCGCTGGGGCCGGCAGATCGTCGGCCAACTTGACGTTCAGACCCCCGACCATGTCGCCGTGTCCGTCCACGACGGTGCAGCGGTGATGATCGGACGGCGTGGCCTCGGCCACGACCATGTCCCGGTGCCACGCACTCCCGGCCCGCCACCAGCGGATGACGGTCGGGCAACGGCGGACACACACAGGGCACGGCCGCGAGAACCACGCCAGCATGCCACCGACCAGGAACCCGCCATCGTCACACGACAACGACGGCGCGGGACCCAGACCACGGATGTGGCACGCAGCCGCCAACACCGTTCGGGCGGCACCTCTACCAGGCCCAGGCCAGGCTGACAGAAGTAGATGCACCAGGAACGGTATCGGCATCCGGTGTCGGCGGTTGCGCTCGTGGGGCGGTGCGGCGAGGTGCTGTCGGTGGGGGAGAGCTACGAGCTGTGCCGCCGGTTGCACGCCGCGCACGGACGGACCTACTACTTCGCGACCCGCTTCCTGCCCGCGGACCGGCGCCGCCACGTGCACGCCCTGTACGCGTTCGCCCGGTACGCCGACGACCTGGTGGACCATCTCGACCTGTCGTGGAGCGCGGACCGTCGTCGGGCGGCGCTGGAGGCGTGGAGCACCGCATTCCTCGACGCGCTCGAGGCAGGGCGGACGACCGACCCGATCTGGCGTGCGGTCCTGCACACCGTCGAGGAGCTCGCCATCGACCACGGCGACCTGCGGGCGTTCCTGCGATCGATGGCGATGGACTTCACGGTCACCCGGTACCCCACCTACGCCGACCTGTGCGCCTACACCTACGGGTCGGCGGCCGTGATCGGCTCCATGATGCTGCCCGTGCTCGGCGCGTCCCATGCGGCGGCGCGGGACAGGGCGATGGACCTCGGGGTGGCGTTCCAGCTCACCAACTTCCTGCGGGACATCGCCGAGGACTGGGACCGGGGGCGCATCTACCTGCCCCTGGAGGACCTCGAGCGGTTCGGGGTGACCGAACGCGACTTCTCCCGCCGCCACGTGACGCCTGCCTTCCGCCGGCTCATGGCCTTCCAGATCGCCCGCACCCGCGCCCTGTACCGGCGAGCCGAAGCCGGGTGGACGATGCTGGACCCCGCCGGCCGGCGGTGCGTGCGCATCGCCCACCGCCTGTACGCCGGGATCCTCGACGAGATCGAGGCCGCGGACTACCAGGTCTTTCGGGTGCGCGCCATGGTGTCCCGGCGACGCCGGGCCGCCGTGGCCCTCCGCGAGCTCCTGCCGGTCGGGCGCGCTTAGGCCAGGGCCTTGCGGGTGGCGGCGGCGATGCCGGCACCATCCAGACCGAGGTCGGTGAGGATCGCCGCCGGCTTGCCCTGCGCCAGGTAGGCGTCCGGCGTCCCGAGCTGCAGCATCCTGGGGGCGGCGCGGGTCTCCTGGAGGCTTGCGAGCGCCTCGGCCACGGCCGAGCCGACACCGCCGACGGCCACGCCGTCCTCGACGGTCACCACCATCGGGTGCGCGGCGGCGTCGCGCAGCATGGCGGGATCCAGCGGCTTGCAGACCCGCACGTCCCACAGGGTCACCGACACGCCCTCGCCGACGAGCTGCTTGGCGGCTTCCTCGCACGCCTCGACGAGCTTGCCGACCGCCAGGATGCAGACGTCGGTGCCGATATTGATCTGCCGCGCCTGCAGTCCGTCCCCGACGGCGTTAGGCGGGACCACCCGGGCCGGCCCCTTGGGGTAGCGCACGGCGACCGGGCCGTCGAGGGTCACCGCGTCGGCCAGCATCGCCTCCAGCTCGCGGCCCGAGGACGGGGCCAGGACGGTCATGCCCGGCACCCGCAGGCACAGCGCCATGTCGAGCACGCCGTGATGGGAGGCCCCGTCGTCACCGGTGATGCCCGCCCGGTCCAGGGCGAACACGACCGGGTAGCCGTGGAGGCCCACGTCGAGGTTGGCCTGGTCGAACGCCCGGCTGAAGAAGGTGGAGTAGACCGCCACCACCGGGCGCAGCCCCCCCATCGCCATCCCGGCGGCGGCGGTGGTGGCGTGCTGCTCGGCGATGCCCACGTCCAGCACGCGCTCCGGGTAGCGCTCCGACAGGGGGAGCAGACCCGTGGAGCCGGGCATGGCCGCGGTGATCGCCACGACCTCGGGATGGCGGTCGGCGAGCTCCAGCAGCGTCTCGCTGAACACCTCGGTGTAGGTGGGCCGTCCCCGGGCCCGGGCCCGCCCGGTCAGCCGGTCGAACGCGGAGGTGTCGTGCAGGCGCTTCTCGGCGTCGGTCTCCGCCGGCGGGTAGCCCCGGCCCTTCTGCGTGCGCACGTGCACGACGATGGGGCCGTCGAAGGTGGCGGCTCGTCGCAGGACCTCCTCGACCTTGCCGATGTCGTGGCCGTCGATCGGGCCGATGTAGCGCACGCCCAGCGCCTCGAAGAACGTGAGCGGCTCCTCGGCGGCCTCCCGCAGGGCCGCCTTCGTGCCCCGCAGCCACGACCGGGCCAGGCCGGCGGCCGGCCGGGGCAGGCGCCGCAGCCGGGCCTCCCAGCGCTTGCTCGCCGAGACGTAGGAGGGGTTCGCGCGCAGCCGCGTGAGGCTCTCGCCCAGGCGGGACACCGTCGGGGCGTACGAACGGCCGTTGTCGTTCAGGACGACGATCACGCGCTGCCCGCTGTGCCCGAGGTTGTTGAGGGCCTCGTAGGCCATCCCGCCCGTCATCGCCCCGTCCCCGATCACCGCCACGACCTGCCGGTCCCCGCCCTTCATCTGGGTGGCCGCAGCGAGGCCGTGGGCGTAGGACAGCACCGTCGACGCGTGGCTGTTCTCGATCCAGTCGTGCGGGGACTCGGCGCGTGAGGGGTATCCCGACAGGCCCCCGGCCTGGCGTAGCCCGTCGAAGGCGTCCTTGCGGCCCGTCAGGAGCTTGTGCACATACGCCTGGTGGCCGGTGTCCCAGAGGATCGCGTCCCGGGGTGAGTCGAAGACCCGGTGCAGGGCCAGCGTCAGCTCCACCACGCCGAGGTTGGACCCGAGGTGGCCGCCGCTGCGCGCCACGGTGTCGACGATGAACTCGCGAATCTCGGCCGCGAGCGCCGCGAGCTCGTCGTCCGTGAGCCCGCGCAGGGCCGCTGGGGTGTCGATCCGGTCAATCAGCATGGACTCGTGTCTCCCGCCTCGCGGCGCGTCGGGCTCGGTCCAACCTACCGTCCGTCGTCGTGGGGTCGCCACGGCCGGACGGTCGGGGTGCGCCCTCGCGTACAGTGCGGCCACGCACCCTGCGCGCACCACTAGGGGGGGGG
>JBBDQS010000005.1:39788-62486 GCA_040905805.1 Egibacteraceae bacterium
CCGCCACACCCGGCACAGCAGAGAATCGCCCTCGCAGGCTCGGGCGATTCCCATCTCCACCAAGGAGGCCCTGGTCTCAAACGACGAGTCCGCGGACGGCATCCAAGGGCGCAAGCGCGACCACCTGCGTTTGGCGCTCGGGGAGGACGTGGGCTTCGCCACCCGCACCAGCGGATTGGACGGCCTGCACATCGCAGCCCGAGCCCTTCCCGAGCGCGACCTGGCCGTGGTGGACCTCGGTCGGGACCTGTGGGGCCGGCGCCTTGCCGCCCCGTTGCTGGTGTCGTGCATGACCGGCGGTGTCGGGGAGGCGGGACCGGTCAACCGGGCGCTCGCCCACGCCGCCCAGGTGCACCGCGTCGCCTTCGGGTTGGGGTCGGGACGGGCGTTGCTCGACGATGCCCGCCATACGCCCAGCTTCGCCGTGCGCGACGTCGCCCCCGACGTCCTCGTCCTGGCCAACCTCGGTGCGGTCCAGCTCCACCAGTATGGCCCGCCGGACTGCGCCCGCCTCGTCGATGCCTGCGCCGCAGACGCCTTGGTGCTGCACCTCAACGCGGTGCAGGAGGCCGTGCAGCGCGGTGGGGACACGACCTTCGCGGGGCTTCTGACGCGCATCGAGCGCGTCTGCGCCGCGCTGGACGTGCCGGTCGTGGTGAAGGAGGTCGGCTTCGGCATGGCACCGCAGGACGTGCTCGGGCTCGTGGAGGCCGGCGTGGACGGGATCGACGTCGCGGGGGCGGGGGGCACCAACTGGGCGCGGGTGGAAGGACTGCGCGACGACCACGCCGGCCGGGTCGCGGCCGCCTTCGTCGACTGGGGGTGGGCGACCGCCCGGTGCGTGCAGGAGGCGCGGGCAGCGATCGACGCCTCCGGGCGTCAGGTCGTCCTGGTCGGGTCGGGGGGTCTGCGCCACGGCGTCGACGCGTTGAAGGTCTTGTGCCTCGGCGCCGACCTCGCGGGCGTGGGGCGCGGTCTGCTGGCCGCGGGCGCCGCAGGGCCGGACGCCGCGGTCGAGGCCGTCGGCGTGCTCGTGGAGCAGCTGCGCGTGGCGGCGTGGGCCGCGGGCGTCGCCGACGTCACCGACCTGGGCCCGTCCCTGCTCCAACGCTAGAGCGAGGGGACACCATCTGCGGGCGGAGGGGGCGGGAACCCGCCGCCCGCATGGTGCCTCGTGGTAAGCCTTTCGGATCCCGTCCGCGCTCGCGTGGTGAGAGTCTGCCCACCCGCACGCGGTTCACCCACAAAAAAACTCATGTACCCGCTGACGGGAGACCGTACACCCACCGAACACCCACCGAACCCACCGAGTTGACAGGCTCCTGACGCCTGACACACTACACCGTGGACGGTCGTGCTGGCGACCCCGATGTGGAAGTTGTGGAAGTTCTCCGCCGAACACGGAAGGCACCACGGATGCACACTCGGCGTGACGGACTCGTACCCTGGCCGCGCCGGGAGTGACGTGTAGGCACTCGCCAGGCGCAACCTCTCGGCCGCACCGGCCCGAGAGGTTTTTTGTTTGATCTAGCGTGACGTGAAGAGAGGGCGCACCACGATGGAGATCTCCGGAGCTCAAGCGGTCATCAAGTCCCTGGAAGCCGCTGGTGTGGAGGTCGTGTTCGGCCACCCGGGGGGCGCGATCCTGCCGGCCTACGACCCGCTCCTCGACTCACCGATCCGCCACGTCCTGGCGCGCCACGAGCAGGGTGCCGGCCACATGGCCGAGGGCTACGCCCAGGCGACGGGGCGTGTGGGCGTGGCGATGGCCACCTCCGGGCCCGGCGGGACGAACCTCGTCACGGCCCTCGCGGACGCCTACATGGACTCGGTGCCGCTGGTGGCCATCACCGGGCAGGTGCCCACCGGGGCGGTGGGCGGCGACGCCTTCCAGGAGGCCGACATCACCGGCATCACGATGCCGGTGACCAAGCACAACGAGATGGTGCGCGACGCCGAGCGCATCCCCGCCGCGATCGCCGAGGCCTTCCACATCGCCTCGACGGGGCGTCCCGGACCGGTCCTCATCGACGTGCCCAAGGACGTGCTGAACGCCCGCTGCGGTTTCGCCTACCCCGAACAGGTGAGCCTGCCGGGCTACAAGCCCACGGTCAGGGGCCACCAGAAGATGGTCAAGGAAGCCGCGCGGGAGGTGCTGGCCGCACGCCGGCCGGTCATCTACGCCGGCGGCGGGGTCATCAAGTCCGGGGGTCACGACGAGCTGCTCCGCCTCGCCGAGCTGGCCGACCTGCCGGTTGTGACGACCCTGATGGCCCGCGGCGGCTTTCCCGACAGCCACCCCCAGCACCTCGGCATGCCCGGGATGCACGGGCACTGGACCGCGGTGACCGCCTTGCAGCGCGCCGACCTGATCATCGCGCTCGGATCCCGCTTCGACGACCGAGTCACCGGCGACCTGTCCGCCTTCGCCCGCGGCGCCCGGGTCGTGCACGTGGACATCGATCCGGCGGAGATCGGCAAGAACCGTGAGCCCGAGGTGCCGATCGTGGGCGACTGCCGGATCGTGGCCGGCCAGATCGCCGACACCCTGCAGGAGCTGTTCGACGCGGGGGCCGAGCGTCCCGACCTCGCCGGCTGGTGGACGACCCTGCGGGACTGGCAGCAGGGCCACCCGCTGCGTTGCGACCAGCAGCCCGACGGTCCCCTGAAGCCCCAGACCGCGATCTCGGCCCTGGGACACAAGCTCGCCGGCCAGGGCATCGTCGTCACCGGCGTCGGCCAGCACCAGATGTGGGCGGCCCAGCTCATCGACTACGAGCGTCCCCGGTCCTGGATCAACTCCGGCGGCCTCGGCACCATGGGCTTCTGCGTGCCCGCGGCCATCGGGGCGAAGGTCGGCCGGCCCGACACGCCCGTGGTCGCCATCGACGGCGACGGCAGCTTCCAGATGACGCTCCAGGAGCTGGCGACGGCCAAGACCGAGAACGTGCCCGTGGTCTTCTGCGTGATCAACAACGGCTCGCTCGGCATGGTGCGGCAATGGCAGGAGCTGTTCTACGCGGAGCGCTACTCGCAGGTGGACCTCGGCTACGTGCCCGACCTGGTGAAGCTCGCCGAGGCGTTCGGGATACCCGGGTTCCGCTGCGACAAGGCCGCCGACGTCGAGGCCACCATCGACAAGGCGATGGCCGTCGGCGACACCCCCGTCCTCGTGGACTTCCGGGTCGACGTGACCGAGAAGGTGTTCCCGATGGTGCCTGCGGGCGGCAGCAACGACGAGATCGTGGAGTCTGCCGAGGAGTGGTACGAGAAGGTCGCCGCCGGGGCCAAGGACGGCGCCGGCGAGCCAGGGGGTGCCGCCAGCGTGCCCGAGCACCTTCGTGAGGGGAACGTCGTGTGAGGGTATGTCGCCCGCTTGGACCGCCGCACTCCTGATCTGGGAAAACCTCCGTTCCTCCGGCTTCTTGACAGAAAGGTAGAGCTATGGCGCGGCACACGTTGAGTGTGTTGGTGGAGAACAAGCCGGGGGTGTTGGCCCGGATCGCCGGGTTGTTCAGCCGGCGGGGCTTCAACATCGAGTCCCTGGCGGTCGGGCCGACCGAGGTGCACGACATCTCGCGCATGACGATCGTCGTGGATGCGGCCGATCCGCTGCTGGAGCAGGTGACCAAGCAGCTGAACAAGCTCATCCACGTCCTGAAGATCGTCGAGCTCAGCCGCGAGGCCGCTGTCGAACGCGAGGTGCAGCTGGTGAAGGTGGCGGCGGGGGGCGGCACCCGCAGCCAGATCATCGAGATCGCCGACGTCTTCCGGGCCAAGGTCGTCGACGTCGACGTCGACTCGATCACGATCGAGAGCACCGGTTCACCGGAGAAGCTCGCGGCGATGGTGCGCCTGCTCGGCCCCTACGGCATCCGCGAGCTCGTCGGATCCGGGCTGATCGCGGTCGGCCGCGGAGCGAAGAGCATGACCGAGGGACGGGCCCTGCGTCTGGAACGGACCGCGTAGGGTTTGGTGCGCGGCGCGTCCGGCGCCCACGGAGAGAGGCGAGACGAGATGGCACACATGTACTACGACGACGACGCGTCCCTGGAGGTGCTCAGCGGCAAGACGGTCGCGGTCATCGGCTATGGGTCCCAGGGCCACGCCCACGCCCGCAACCTGGCGGAGTCAGGCGTCGAGGTCTGCGTGGGGCTGTACGCCGGCTCCCGCAGCGCCGCCGACGCGGAGGCGGCCGGGCTGGAGGTCCTGCCGACCGCGGAGGCCGCCAAGCGCGGGGACGTCGTGATGATGCTGCTGCCCGACACGGTGCAGGCCAAGGTCTACGTCGAGGACGTCGAGCCGGGTCTGGAGCCGGGCAACGCCCTCTTCTTCGCGCACGGGTTCAACATCCACTACGGCCAGATCGACCCGCCCGAGGGCGTCGACGTGTGCCTCGTGGCCCCCAAGGGCCCGGGCCACCTCGTCCGCCGGACCTACACCGAGGGCACCGGGGTCCCGGCGCTGTTCGCGGTCGAGGCCGACGGGTCGGGCAAGGCGCGGGCGGTCGCGATGGCCTACGCCAAGGGCATCGGTGCGACCCGCGCCGGGCTGATCGAGACGACCTTCGCGGAGGAGACCGAGACGGACCTGTTCGGCGAGCAGGCCGTCCTGTGCGGCGGGGCATCGAGCCTGGTGCAGAAGGGCTTCGAGACGCTCGTCGAGGCCGGCTACCAGCCGGAGGTGGCCTACTTCGAGTGCCTGCACGAGCTGAAGCTGATCGTCGACCTGCTCTACGAGGGCGGGCTCGCCCGCATGCGGTACTCCATCAGTGACACCGCCGAGTACGGCGACTACACCTCCGGTCCATACATCGTCGACGACGGTGTGAAGGACCGGATGCGCGAGGTGCTCGCGCGGGTGCAGGACGGCACCTGGGCGCGCGACTGGATCCTCGAGAACGCTGCCGGCCAGCCGTCCTTCCGCGCGCAACGGCGCCGACAAGCCCAGCACCCGATCGAGGTGGTCGGCCGGGAGCTCCGCTCCATGATGAGCTGGCTGCCGAAGGAGGAATAACCTGATGGCCCCCCATGTCCGTGACCTGCTCCGCGAGCCGGGGCCCGCCTTCTCGTTCGAGTTCTTCCCCCCGAAGACCGACGAGGGCGAGGCTGCGCTCTGGACCGCGATCAGCGAGCTCGAGTCGTTGCAGCCCACCTACGTGTCGGTGACATGCCGCGCCAGCGGCTCCACCCACGAGCGCACCATCCGCACCGTGGAGCGCATCGCGCGGGAGACCTCGATCACCCCCGTGGCCCACCTGACGTGCTCGGGGGTGTCCAGGGAGCAGCTGCGCACCACGATCCGGCGCCTGCAGGCCGCGGGCATCCACAACGTGCTCGCGCTGCGCGGTGACCCGACCGGCGGGCTCGAGGAAACCTGGACCGCCCACGACGACGACGGCCTGCACCACGCCGTCGAGCTCGTCGAGCTGCTCCGCGAGCACGGCGACTTCTCGATCGGGGTCGCGGCTTTCCCCGAGACGCACCCGGAGTCGCCCGACCGGGCCACCGACGTGCGCTACTTCGTCGAGAAGGCCGCGGCCGGCGCGGACTACGGCGTGACCCAGTTCTTCTTCGACCCCCAGGACTACTTCACCATGGTGGCCCAGGTCCGCGACGCCGGCTGCGACATCCCGATCATCCCGGGTGTGATGCCGGTCACCAACGTGAACTCGATCGAGAAGATGGCGGCGCTGTCCGGCGCGGTGTTCCCCGCCGAGCTGGCCGACCGGTTGCGCAGCGTGGGCGACGACCCCGACAAGGTGCGCGCGCTCGGCGTCCAGGTCGCCAGCGACCTGTGCCGCGACCTGCTGGAAGGCGGCGCACCGGGCGTGCACTTCTACACGCTGAACCGCTCCACGGCCACCCGGGAGATCTACGCCGAGCTCGGCCTGCAGGGGGGGTGAGCGGGACCGCGGTTCGCCGCGGGACCGCCCACCTGCCTACAGTACGAACCCCTGCTCACCTCACCCGAAGGCTGAAACCAGTATGAAGGTCCTCGTCGCTGATGCCCTGTCCGACGCCGGCGTTGCCGCCCTTGCCGAGCACGTCGAGGTCGATGTCCGCACCGGCCTCGACAAGGCCGAGCTCATCGCGGCCATCTCCGAGTACGACGGGGTCGTCGTGCGTTCGGCCACCACCATCGACGCCGACGTCATCGCGGCCGGCACCCGCCTGCAGGTGATCGCACGCGCCGGCATCGGACTGGACAACGTGGACGTGCCCGCTGCGACGGCACGTGGGGTCATCGTCTGCAACGCCCCCCAGTCGAACGTCATCAGCGCCGCCGAGCACACCGTCGCGCTGCTGCTGTCCCTGGTCCGCCGCATCCCCGAGGCGCACGAGGGCCTGCGACGCGGCGAGTGGAACCGCAGCTCCCTGGAGGGCATGGAGCTGCACGGCAAGGTGCTCGGGCTGCTGGGGCTCGGCCGGGTCGGCACGCTGGTGGCCCAGCGCTGCCACGCCTTCGGGATGAAGCTGATCGCCTACGACCCCTACGTGTCGCGGGAGCGTGCCGCCCGTATGGGCGTGGAGCTCGTGGAGACCGTCGCCGGGGTGTGCGCCCAAGCCGACATCCTGAGCGTGCACCTGCCGAAGTCGGCGGACACCATCGGCATCATCGGCGAGAGCGAGCTGCGCGCCATGAAGCCGAGTGCCCGGGTGATCAACACCGCCCGGGGCGGCATCGTCGACGAGGACGCGCTGTACACCGCGCTGACCGAGGGCTGGATCGCCGGCGCCGCCCTCGACGTGTTCTCCACCGAGCCGATGACCGACTCGAAGCTGTTCACCCTGGACAACGTGGTCGTCACACCCCACCTCGGGGCGTCCACGACGGAGGCGCAGGACAAGGCCGGCACGATGGTCGCCGAGTCGGTCGTCCTGGCGCTCCAGGGCGAGTTCGTGCCCAGTGCGGTCAACGTGCAGGTCGGCGCGGGCATCCCCGAGGGCGCACGCCCCTTCATGCCGCTGGTCGAGAAGCTGGGGCGGCTCTGCACCGCGCTGCGGGCCGGGACCACCACCGAGGTCACGATCGAGTACGTGGGCCGGATCGCCGGCGAGGACACGCAGGCTGTCACGCTGTCGGCCTTGAAGGGGCTGCTCACCGATGTGATCCACGAGCCGGTGACCTTCGTGAACGCCCCGCTGCTGGCCGAGGACCGCGGGCTCAAGGTCTCGACGGTGGCGTCGGCGTCCACCGAGGACTTCGTCTCGCTGGTCAGGCTGCGGGTGGGCAGCGTCGAGGTCGCCGGCACCCTGGTGGGTCCGAGCAACCGCGAGCGTCTCGTGTCTGTCTGGGGCTTCGGCGTCGACATGGAGCCCGCGGACCACATGGTCTTCTTCCGCTACGTCGACCGGCCGGGCGTGGTCGGGCTGATCGGGGGGGAGCTCGGCGAGGCCGGGGTGAACATCGCCAGCATGCAGGTCGGCCGTCAGGCGGCCGGCGGCGAGGCGCTCATCGCCATGGCGGTGGACTCGGCGGTGCCAGGCGACGTCGTCGAGCACATCCGCGACGCCATCGGGGCGACCGATGCGCGCGCGATCAGCCTCGTGGCGTGACGGTGGCCAACCCGCGGATCGCCGTCGCGCCGCACGGTGCGGACGGGTGGGTCGGTGCCGCGCTGCGCGCCGGCGGGGCTGAGCTGGTCGCGCCGGATGCCGCCGAGGGGCTGGTCTGGACCACGCCCGACCATGCCGAGGACCTGCGTGCGGTGCTCGACACCGCACCGGGCGTCCGGTGGGTGCAGCTGCCCTGGGCCGGCGTCGAGCCCTTCGCTGAAGCCGGCGTGCTCGATCAGGCACGACTGTGGACCAGCGGGAAGGGCGTGTACGCGCGCCCGGTCGCCGAGCACGCGCTCGCGCTGTCGCTGGCCGGTCTGCGGGACCTCAAGCGGTACGCCACGGCGGGCGCCTGGGGCGAGCAGGCCGGCATCAGCTTGATGGGTGGTCGGGTCACCATCTTCGGTGGGGGTGGGATCGCCGCCGAGCTCATCGGTCTCCTGCGGCCCTTCGACCCGCACGTCACGGTGGTGCGCCGCCACCCGCAGGCCCCGATGGACGGCGTGGACCGGGTGCTCGGGTTCCCCGAGCGCTACGAGGCGCTGCGTGGCGCTGACGTGGTCGTGCTCGCGCTCGCGCTGACCCCCGAGACCGCGGGGGTGGTGGGTGCGGTCGAGTTCGAGCTCATGGAGCCGCACGCGTGGCTGGTCAACGTCGCCCGGGGCGAGCACGTGGTCACCGACGACCTGGTCGAGGCGCTGCGCGGCGACGTCATCGGGGGCGCCGGTCTGGACGTCACGGATCCCGAGCCGCTGCCGGAGGGCCACGCCCTCTGGTCGCTGCCGAACTGCCTGATCACACCGCACACGGCGAACACCGAGGACATGGCCATCCCGCTGTTGACCGCGCGGCTCACCGAGAACGTCCGGCGGTTCGCCACCGGGGAGGACCTCATTGGCCTCGTGGACGCGACGGTGGGCTACTAGCCCGGCGATGCGTGGCGCGCGTGCCGGCGGCGACCGCGCGTGACCCGCGCCGCCGGGTACATCATCCGCTACTGGCCGGCGGTCATCGCCGCCTGGCTGGCCGCCGTGGCGCTCGCGCTGCTGGTCCCCCCGTCGTTCGAGGAGGTCGCCGCCTTCGACGAGGCGATCTTCCTGCCCGCGGACTCCCCGGCCCTGCAGGCCGATGCCCTGGCCGCCAGTGGGTGGCCGGACGACCACCTGGGGCGCTCGGCCACCCTCGCGTTCGTCCGCCCGTCCCGGCCGCTCGACGAGGAGGACGCCCGCTACGCCCGTGCGGTGATCGCCTGGCTCGAAGGGCCCGAGGCGCCCGCTGCCTTCGGGACGGTGAGCACCCACCTCGACGCGCCCGGCGCCGGTGATGGCGAGCTGTCCCCGGCCCAGGCGATCCCCGCCGGGGCGCTGGCCTCCGACGACGGCCACGTGTGGCTGGTGACCATCGCCCTGGAGTCGCATGCGTACGCACCCGAGACCCGTGAGGGCGTGCGGGCGCTGCGCGCGCACCTGGCGGCGGCTGCGGGACCCGAGGGGCTGGACACCTACCTGACGGGCACCGCCGGGGTGGCCGTGGACGAGGACGCGGCGATCCGCGCCAGCGTCGCCCGCACCCAGGTCCTGTCCATCGTGCTGGTCGTGGCCCTGCTGCTGTGGGTCTTTCGGGCCCCGCTCGCCCCCCTGGTCCCCCTGATCACGGTCGGCGCGGCCTACCTGGTCTCCCTTGGCGTCGTCTCTGCGCTGGCCGGCGCCGGCATGGACGTCAGCTACCTGTTCGAGACGTTCAGCATCGTCATCGTCTTCGGGGCGGGCACCGACTACTGCCTGCTGATCATGGCGCGCTACGGCGAGGAGCTGCGCCTCGGGCAGCGCGTGGGCCTTGCCGACACCGCCGGGATGCGCCGCGCGACCCTCGCCGCCACGATGGCGGTGCTCGCCGGGGTGGTGGCCTCCTCCGCGGCCAGCACCATGGTGGGCTTCAGCGCGCAGTCCCTGGCCGAGTTCGGCCTGTTCCGCACCCTCGGGCCGGCCCTTGCCGTCACCGTGTTCATCGCGCTGCTGGCGGGGGTGACCCTGACGCCCGCGCTCGTCCGCCTCTTCGGCGGGGCCCTGTTCTGGCCGTCGGCGACCGGACCGGGCCCGACCGGTGCGCGGCCACCGCTGATCGCCGGCGAGCCCCTGGACCGCGAGCGAGCGGGCCGATGACGCTCTGGGACCGGGTCGCCCGGCTCGTCACCACCCATCCCAAGCGGGTGCTGCTGGCGACCGTGGTCCCGATGCTGCTGCCCTTGCTGGCGCTGCCCAGCCTGCGCATCAGCCACGACACCCTCGCGGTCCTGCCGGAGTCGGCGGAGTCCGTCCAGGGGTACCGGGCCCTGGCCGACCACCTGCCCGTGGGGGAGACCAACCCGATCGTGGTGGTCATCGACGGTGACGTGTCGGTCTTCGAGGACGAGGCGTTCCAGGCGCTGGGCGACCTCTCCCGCAACCTGCGGCGGCTGCCGACCGTGGCGTCCGTGCGGTCGGCGGCCATGCCCACCGACGGGCAGCGGCCCCAGGACGTGGGTGACGGGGTCGCCGCCGAGACGCAGGCGCTCGCCGACGGGCTGCGCGAGGCGGCGGCGGGTGCCGGCGAGCTCACCGGCGGCCTCGAGCGGGTGTCGGGCGGCCTGGCCGCGATCGACCAGCGGCTGCCGGAGTCCGGCACGGTCGACGGGCAGGTGGGGCTCGACCGCGCCGCGGCAGGCGCGGGCGACCTCGCCGCGGGCTTGGAGGAGGGCCGGCGGGGCATCGGCGAGCTGCGGGCCGGCGTCGCCGCGCTGCGGACCGGGACGGCTGCCCTGGGAGCGGGCCTGCAGCAGGCTCGCGGCTCGACGGCCCAGCTGCGCGCCGAGGTGGCCGTCCCGGCCGACGCCGCGGTGCGGCGGGCGGCCGAGGCGCTCGACGGGTTCACCCTCGGCCTGCTCGACCCGCGCTTCCCCGATGCGGCGGCGGCCGTGGGTGAGGCGTTCGGGCGCATCACCGGCCGGTTCCCGCCGGGCCATCCCCAGGCGGGCGAGCGCGTCCAGGGCGGCTACGACGGTCTGGTGGCGGCGCTCGAGGAGCTGGGCAGCGGGCTCGACGAGGCGGCCGGCGGGACCGGTGCGCTGGACGTGGGGCTGGCCGAGCTCGACGCGGGCCTGGTGGCGCTCGACGCGGGGTTGGCGGAGGCGGTGGCCGGCGCCAACGCCCTGCGCGCGGCGTTGGCGGGCGACGCGGGCGACGCCGAGGGCGGCCTGGCCGACCTGACCAGCGGCCTGGCTGACCTGAGGGCCGGCATCGACGAGCTGCGCGCCGGGGTGGGCGGCCGGCTGCTCCCCGGCGCCCGCGAGCTGCAGGCGGCGCTGGACACCGCCGCCGTGGACGTGGCGGAGTCCGACCTGGCCGAGCTGCAGATCGGCGTGGGGCCGTTCGTCCTGACCCCGGCGATGCTCGACGCGCAGCCCGGGCTGCGGGAGGCCCTCAGCTTCTTCGTGGCCGCGGGGGAGACCCGCACGCGCATCCTCGTCGGCCTGGACACCGATCCGTTCAGCGACGAGGCCCTGTCCGCGGTCAGCGAGATCCGGGCTGTCGCGCGCACCAGCCTGCTGAGCTCGCCGCTGGCTGACGCGACGGTCGTGACCGCCGGTGCGACGGCCTTCTTGGACGAGGTCGACCAGGCCGTCACCCGCGACTTCCCGATCATCGTCGCGGCCGTGACCGGCGGGGTCCTGCTCGTCCTCATCGTGCTGCTGCGGTCGCTCGTGGCGCCGGTGTACATGATGGTCACCGTCCTGCTGTCCTACGGTGCGGCGCTCGGCGTGACCACGGTGATCATGCAGGGCCTGCTGGGGGTGGCGGGCCTGCAGTGGTACGTCCCCTCCCTGCTGTTCGTCCTGCTGGTCGCCCTCGGCGTGGACTACAACATCTTCCTGATGGGCCGGGTCCGGGAGGAGGCCCGCACCCGCCCCACCCGCGAGGCCGTCGCGGAGGGCATCCGTCACACGGGGCGCATCATCACCTCGGCGGGGGTCATCCTCGCCGGCACCTTCAGCGTCCTGCTCGTCGCGCCGCTGCGGTCGCTCACCCAGCTGGGGCTTGCGGCCGCGGTCGGCATCCTGCTCGACACGTTCGTGGTCCGGGCCCTGGTGGTGCCCTCCCTGGCGGTGCTGCTGGGCCGGTGGAACTGGTGGCCCTCCGCGCGGTCCGCGGTCGAGTGAGCGATGCCACCACCGATCGCGACGGTGCGGCTCGTGGGGCCCCGACGGCGACGCCGCGCCAGCTGCGATGGACGACGTCGCGGTAGCCGGCGCGCTCGAGCAGGCTTGCCGCCGGCGTCGCGCCCTCACCGCCGGGGCGGCGTGGGCGCTGCTGACCCCCTCACGTCCGCCCCCGCTGTAGGGCTCCCCGCGCCACATCCACCAGATCACTGTCCCTAGTCGAAGACCCGTTCGGACAGGGTCACGCTACCGGTGGACCGCCGCGCCCCTGTCACCCGGGCGACGAGGCTGCGCGGCGCCGACGAGGCTCGGAGAAATACTTCCCGCTATACTCCAGGTATGACCAGGCAGATAGCGCTGAAGTTCCCCGAAGAGCTGGCAGCAGCGCTTGACGACCTCGTGACCCGCGGCTTGTACCGCAACCGGTCGCAGGCGGTGCGTGTCGCCGTCGAGGCGCTCGTGCGCCGCTCAGAGTCCGAGCGCATCGACGCCGCATTCGTCGACGGCTTCGCCCGCCACCCTGACCGACCCGAGGAGATCGCTGACGCGACGCGACTCGGGATCGAAGCCATCGAGGACGAGCCGTGGGAGCGATGGTGGTAGCCCGCGGTGACCTCTGGTGGGGGGAGTCACCCGACGAGAAGGGCCGGCCCTTCCTGGTCGTCAGTCGTGACGCGGCCAACGAGGTCATGCAGCGCGTGCTCGTCGCACCGGTGACCACACGCGTCCGTGGCGTGCCGAGCGAGCTGCCGGTGGGCCCCGACGAGGGGCTGCCGGTCGCTTCGGTCGCAAGCTTCGACAACGTCCGCCCGTTCCCCAAGGCCATGCTGGTCCGCCGAGTCGGTGCCCTGGCCCCGCCGCGGCGCCACCTCATCTGCTCGGTCGCCGCCGCGACGCTCGACTGCTGATCGTCCGCCAAGCGCTACAAGGGGCAGCGGGTCGAGACCCGTGGTCACGGATTGTTCTCCCGTCGGCCCCCCGACCTGTACGTCGGTGGGCGCGGATGAAGCTCGTGGCCGGCGTGGCGCGGCCATCCCCCGGTCAACAGCTCAGGGCGCCAGGATGGACTTGACCGCTCGCCCCGCTGACGTGGATCATAGGAGCCTCGCCCCACCCGCGTTCCTGCGCATCCGGGCACCCCCGGCCAGGACGATCACCGGGAAGGCGCAGTCGGGCATCCCCCGCTCCCCAGCAGGGCCACCGCGGGGTTCCCCGTCGTCACCTCGGTGTCGACTGCCATTGGAGGCCGGTTGAGAACTGCAGCGCAGACTCGGAGGCCGCCGCCGGTGGTGGGGCGACCGGTGCCATGAGCGGCCTTCCCGACGCGGTGTTCCGGCGGATCGTCGAGACGACGAACACCGGCGTGTGGGTGATGGATCCCGCGGGCGCGATCACCTTCGCCAACGCGAGGGCCTTGCAGATGCTGGGCTATTCCGCTGACGAGTTGCGGTCGCTGTCGCTGCTCGACCTGCTCGACGAGCAGGGCCGGGCGCAGGCGGCGGTGAACCTGGAGCGTCTTCGTGAGGGGCGGTCGGCGCGGCTGCTGGAGTACGCACTGGCGGCAAAGGACGGTTCGCGGGTGTGGGTGCTGCTCGACGCCTCCCCCCTGCACGACGACGCCGGCGGCTACGTCGGAGCGGTGGGCATGCTGACCGAGATCACCGATCGCAAGGCCGTGGAGGCCGCGCTCGCCGACCGTGAGGAGCAGCTGGCCGAGGCCCAGCGCGTCGCTCACGTGGGCAGCTGGGAGTGGGACGTCGTCGCCGACGGGCTCGCCTGGTCCGACCAGCTGTACCGCATCTTCGGCCTGGAGCCCCGCGAACTCGAGGCCACCTACGACGGCTTCCTCGTCCACGTCCACCCCGACGATCGAGACCACGTCAACGAACGGGTGGCATCCACACTCGAGACGGGAATCCCCTTCTACTGCGAGTACCGCGTCCTGCGCCGCTCGGGGGAGGTGATCTGGGTGCAGGCCCGCGCAGAGCTGGTCGCGGACGACCAGGGGACGCCCCTGCTGATGCGCGGCACCGTGCTCGACATCACCGAGGCGAAGGTCGCTGAGGGGCAGCTCCAGAGCATCACAGCTCGCTACCGCCTGCTCCGGTCGATCGCCTCGGCCGCGAACGAGGCCAGCAGTTTCGCCGGTGCGCTGCAGACGGCCATGGAGGAGATCTGCGTGCACACCGACTGGCCCGTCGGCCACGTCTATCTGCCCTCCGACGACGACCCGGGCGTGCTGGTGCCGTCACAGGTGTGGCACTTCGACGATCCCGACCGGTTCCGCGTCCTGCGTGCGCAGACGATGGCCACGTCGTGTCGGGTGGGCGAGGGCCTCGTCGGCGGCCAGCTCGAGCCGGGTGCCAGTCCGGCGTCCAGCAGCGACGTGTCGATCGAAGCCTCGCACGTCGGCAAGGCGGCCACCGCGCAGGTCGGCATCCGGGGTCACCTCGCGTTCGCGGTGCGCCTGCTGGACGAGCCGGTCGCCGTGCTGGAGTTCTTCTCCACCGAGGAGCTCCACCTCGACGACGACGACTTGGAGATGCTCGGCCAGGTCGGCAAGCAGCTGGGACGGGTCGCGGAGCGGGAGGCCGACGCCGAGCTCGCCGCGGCGCGGGATGCGGCCGTCAAGGCGTCGCAGCTGAAGTCGGAGTTCCTGGCCACCATGAGCCATGAGATCCGCACGCCCTTGAACGGGGTGATCGGGCTCACCGGGCTGCTGCTCACCACCGACCTCGACGATCGCTAGCGCGAGTACGCCGAGGGGGTCGAGGGAGCCGGGGAGGCCCTGCTGGGCACCATCAACGACATCCTGGACTTCTCCAAGATCGAAGCCGGCAAGCTCGAGCTGGAGTACGTCGACTTCGATCCGTTCCAGGTGGTGGAGGAGTCGGCCGGCCTGGTGGCCGACTCCGCCCGACGCAAGGGCCTCGAGCTGGTCGCCTACTGCCATCCCGACGTCCCGAGCGGGCTGCACGGTGATCCCTTGCGGTTGCGTCAGGTGCTGCTCAACCTGACCTCGAACGCCATCAAGTTCACCGGGGCGGGCGAGGTGGTCGTGCGTGCCCGGTTGGCCGGGCACGCCGATGCGGACGACGACGAGGTGCTCGTAAGCTTCGAGGTCTCCGACACCGGGATCGGGATCGCCGAAGCCGACCAGCGGCGGCTGTTCGAGCCGTTCTCGCAGGCCGACGCATCAACCACCCGCCGCTACGGGGGCACCGGGCTCGGCCTGGCCATCTCGACCCAGCTGGTGGCGGCGATGGGTGGCACGTTGGACGTCACCAGCCAGCCCGGTCGCGGCGCCACGTTCTGGTTCGAGTTGCCGTTCCGGCGTGCGGTGGACGGCCCGGTCGTCGCCCCCCGCTCCTTCCAGCACCTGCTGGCGGGGCTGCGGGTGCTCGTCGTCGACGACAACGCCACCAACCGGCTGATCCTGCACGAGCAGCTTGGCGCCTGGGACATGCAGCCCGAGGTGGTCGAAGACGGACCGTCGGCGCTGGAGCAGCTCCGGGAGGCCACACGCCAGGAGCGCCCCTACGACGTGGCCGTCCTGGACATGTACATGGCGGACATGGACGGGCTCGAGCTCGCACGGCGGATCTCCGCCGATCCCGAGCTCGGTGGTGTCAAGCTGATGCTGCTGACCTCGACCCTGGACTTCGACCCGAGCGATGTCACACGGGCGGGCATCGCCGCCCAACTGATGAAGCCGGTCCGGCTCTCCCAGCTCTACGACTCGCTCGTGCGCCTCATCGCGCCCACCACCGTGCGCGAGCAGCACCCGGTGCAGCCCGCCTCGGTCACGCCGACGCGCGGTCACGTCCTCGTGGTGGAGGACAACCTCGTCAACCAGATGGTCGCGACGGGCATCCTGGCGCAGCTCGGCTACCGCGCCGACGTGGCGGGCAACGGGCTGGAGGCGCTGGAGGCGCTGGACCGGACGCGCTACGCCGCGGTGCTGATGGACTGCCAGATGCCGGAGATGGACGGCTACACCGCCACCGCGGAGATCCGCCGGCGCCCCGGCCCGACCCGTGACACGCCGATCATCGCCATGACGGCCGGTGCCATCGAGGGCGACCGGGAACGATGCCTGGCGGCGGGGATGGACGACTACATCGCGAAGCCGGTGGACCCCCGAGACGTCGATGCGGTCCTGACCCGTTGGATAGGTGGGGCCGAGGGAGTCGCTGAAGCGGTCGACGTCGAGCGTCTCGCGACGCTGCGCCGCCTGGGGCCTGCAGACGGGTCGTTGCTGACCCAGATGGTCGATGCCTTCGCCGACCAGGCTGTCGAAACCATGGCCGCCATCCGCGACGCCGAATCCGGCGGTGACCTCGAGGCCCTCCAGCAGAGCGCGCATCGCCTCCGAGGCGCGGCGGCCAACCTGGGCGCCGCCGCCCTCGCGGACCGCTGCCTCGAGCTCGAGCAAATCGGCGAGCTCACCGGAGCCGCGGAGCTGATCAGCAGCATCGACATCGAGCTCGACCGCGCCTCGCGCGCCCTGCGCGCCGCCACCGAGCAGCCGGTAACGTGAGGATCCTCGTGGCCGACGACGAGCCCACCGCCCGCCTGCTGGTCCAGGCGACAGTGGAGCAGCTCGGGCACAGCTGCGTCATGGCCGAGGACGGCGAGCAGGCATGGCGGATGATCGCCACCTCGGACGTCGAGGTGGTCGTCAGCGACTGGCTCATGCCCGGCCTGGACGGGCTGGAGCTGTGCCGCCGGATCCGAGCCCGCGAAGGGGGGACCTACACCTACCTCGTCCTGGTCACCTCCAGGAGCGCTCACGACCACATCCGGGCGGGCATGGACGCAGGCGCTGACGACTACCTGACCAAGCCGCTGGACCCCTTCGAACTCGAGACGCGGCTCATCGCCGCCGAGCGGGTGACCTCGCTGCACGCCGAGCTCCAGCGCTCCCAGAACGAGCTGAACCGGCTGGCCTGCACCGACCCGCTCACCCAGCTGCGCAACCGCCTCACACTCAACGACGACCTCGCTGCCCTCCACGCGCAAAGCCGACGCTACGAGCGCAGCTACAGCCTGATCATCGGCGATGTCGACACATTCAAGGGGTACAACGACACCTACGGCCACCAGGCGGGAGACGAGGTCCTGCGCGCGGTGGCCGGCGCCTTGACCGGTGCGGTGCGGGCCGGCGACACCGTCTACCGGTTCGGCGGCGAGGAGTTCCTCATCATGCTGCCCGAACAACGACTATCCGACGCCGGCGGCGTCGCGGAACGTCTCCGTGCGGCCGTTGAGGACCTCCGGTGGACGTAACCGCGTCGTGCCCATCGGGTCCAAACCGATACCCGGCAAGGGTACGGCCACCACAGTGCACCGCAGTCAGCGGGCCAAGTGAGTCCGGCCTCGGTCGGCGTCGGAGGGCATGACGCGCCTCGGTGCGGAGCAGCAGCGCCCCTGACGCTGGCGGCAAAGCGCCTGACCGGTCGGGTCAGGGTGGCCGCCGACGCCATCCGGCGGCGCTTTGCCCGGCACGAGCCGTGGGCAGGCCTGATCGTCTGACTGTCCGTCACGCGTGGTGAGGGTCCGGCTGACCGGCGCTGAATGTCGGCATCACCAGGCCGTGGGCGTCACGCCGGGCACCGCCGGCACCATCCCCACCGGTCGGGGGCACGCCCGCGCTGGATTGCCAGCAGGCCGTCGCGCAGGCGGGTCGTGTGGGGTCCGACCGCGCCGTCGCCGACCACGATGCGCTCCCCGTGCAACACCAGCGTTCCCACGCCGGCGAGGACCGCAGCGGTCCCGGTGAGCGCAGCCTCCCCCGACCGGGCCCACGCGCGCAGCTCGTCGACGTGCACGTCGCGCTCCTCGACCGCGTACCCGAGGTGGTCGGCGATCCGCAGCACCGAGTCCCGCGTGATGCCGTGCAGGAACGATCCGTCGAGCGCCTTGGTCACCACCCGGCCCTCGGCGAACAGGACGAAGTTCGAAGCCCCGGTCTCCTGGACGTCGCCGCCGGGGGCGAACAGGACCTGATCGGCCCCATGCTCCGTGCGGGCCCGCTGGATCACGCCCAGCGCCATGGCGTAGTTGGCACCCGCCTTGACCGCGCCGAACTGGGGCGTGGAACGGGGCACGTCCGTCTCGACGGACACGGTCAGGGTGCGCCCCCCCGCGAAGTAGTCGCCGACGGGGCTGGCCAGGACGAACAGCAGCGCCTCCGCGGAGGGCAGCGCCGCCCCGCCGATGGACGCATCGACGCCGAGCAGGGTGGGCCGCAGGTACAGCGCGCCGGGCGCAGCCGGCACCTCGGCGAGGTTGGCCTCCACCGTTGCGCCGACCATGGCCGTGACCAGGTCGCCGGGGGGGACCGGCAGGCAGAGCGCGGCCGCGCTCGCCCGCAGACGTGCGACGTGGTCGGCGAGCCGGAAGATGCGGACCACGCTGTCCTCCCCGCGGTGGGCCTTCAGCGCCTCGAAGCAGGCGCTGCCGTAGTGCAGCGCGTGCGTGGCGGGGTCGAGCGCGAGTGGTTCGACGGGATGGGCCTCCCACGGCTGGTAGGCGCCCTGACGGGTGCGGCTCGACACCATCGTCTGCGCCAGGACGCTCCCGAACGCCCGAGCCGGCGGCGGTGGCGGACTCGACGATCTGGCCCGGTTCACCGACGGACTCCGTTCCTCACGGGTTGGCCCGGACGTGCACTTGCTCCGGACCCGGCAGGCTACCCTTCGCGCCGGTAGACGCCTATCGGCGCTCAGCCAGCAATGGCGACGTGGCGGCTGGGCCGGTGGGACGCGTGGGCGACGCGAGCCGAGGGGTGGTGCCCCGTATCCGCAGAGCGTTTCGATGTCGTGGTGGTTGGTGCCAGCCTGGCGGGGTGCACGGCGGCCAGGCTGTATGCCCGGCGGGGCCTGCGCGTCGCACTGGTCGAGCAGCATCGCGACCCCGCGTACTACAAGCGCCTCTGCACGCACTTGATCCAAGGCTCGGCGCGGCCGACGATCGAGCGACTGGGGCTGGCTGAGCCGCTCGAAGCGGCCGGCGCTGTCCACAACGGCATTCGGATGTGGACCCGCTGGGGCTGGATCGTCCCACCACCGAGCAACCTCTGGGGCTACAACGTCCGCCGGCAGACCCTCGATCCCATGCTGCGGGCGCTGACGTTGGGGACGCGGGGCGTCGAGGCGTACCTGGGGTACACGGTGCGCGGGATCGTCGACGACCGCGGGCGCGTCGACGCGGTCGTGGCGCGGCGCGAGGACGGCCGGGAGTGCACGCTCCTCGCCACGCTGGTCGTCGGCGCGGATGGCGCGGCGTCGTCGCTCGCGGACCTGGCGAACATCGCGACCCGGCAGGTGGCGAACCGCCGAGCAGGTCACCCCCCTGACCGGCACGCGCGACTTCCCGCTGCGGGCCCGGTCCGTGGCCCCGCGGCCGGGGCTCGCCCTGGTGGGGGACGCGGCCCGGACCTCGGACCCGTTGTGGGGCGTGGGCTGCGGTTGGGCGTTGCAGACCGCCGAGTGGCTGGTGGATGCGACCGCCGGGCCGCTGCTCGACGACGGCGCGGGGCTGGCCCACGGCATTCGCGCCTACCGCCGCAGGTGCCGCCACATCGCCCAGCACGACTTCTTCATCGCCGACTACGCCAAGGCCCGCTCCCTCAACCCGGTCGAGCGGTCGATCTTCGCCGCATCCACGCGTGGCGACGGCGTGGCGCGCGCCTTCGAGCGGTTCGGCACCCGCACGGCCTCCGCGCTCACGATCATGGATCCCTTCGTGCTCGCCCGCACGACCAGGGTCAACCGCGCGTACGCCGACGCCGCCGGCACCGCGCCGGCGTGGCACCCAGCCGAGGGCGTGCGGCGCCGGGACATCGCGGTCGAGGCCGGGCGCTGCCCGATGCTCGAGGCCGGTCTCGGTGGTCTCTGGGGGCTGCGGTGGGCGGCGGACAATCCGGCTTCCCACGCCAGCGTGACCATGGTGAACACGGGCATGACGCTCGGCCACAGGTGGCATCGGCTCGCGCGCATCTGGCAGACCCCCCGAGCTGGGGAGGCCGTCATGGCGGCCACGTCCCGTTCGGCGCTGCACCGCGCCAGCAGGCAGGGGCGCCGCGCGGCCTGCCGCGCTCCTACACCGACCATCTCCACGGCACCATGGACACGGGCACGAGGCAGGTGATCCTGGCCCTCTACCGGTCGCTGCGCGACCTGGGACGCCGCCGGCGCTCCCCTCGCGGACGCGCTGCGCAGCCGCCCGCGACCGGCCCTGGTGGTCTGGGGACGACACGACCCCTATCTGCCGCTCACGCAGACCTACCGCCAGCGTGACGTCTACCCGGACGCACGCATCGACGTGCTCGACCACAGCGGCCACTGGCCGTTCGTGGACGACCCCCATGCCTTCGTCGAGGCCGTGGTCGCGTTCCTGCGGTCCGTGGTCACCCCGCCGCGGGGCGGTCGCGGGCACCGGGGTCCGGGCTAGGGACCGGCGCCCCCGTCTTGCTGGATCTCCCGGGCGTCGGGGCGCACCTGCCGGCCGGTGCCGCCCGCCGAGGGCAGGCCGGCACGGTGCTGGCGACCGGGGAGCGGCAGCCGGAACTGGCACAGGTCGCAGTTCATCCGCGCCTCGCCGTCGAGCGCCTCGCGGTAGCGGTCGACGACCGCGTCGGCGACCGCCGCGTCGGGACCGAAACGGCCGGCGTCGACGATCTCCAGGTCCGTCGCGGCGGCGACCTCGTCGGCCCACCGGTCCACGCGCTGCTCGAGCACACCGGCCAGCAGGGACCAGCTGAACCGCACGACCCGGCGGGCGCCCGCCGCGGCCAGCCGGCGCAGGGCCACGTCCGCGGTCGGCCAGGTCACCCCTGCGTAGGCGATCTCGGCCCACCGGTGGCCGGTGGTCTCCGCCAGGAACCGGGCCGCCTTGGCGAGGTCGCCGTTGGCGTCGGGGTCGCTGGAACCCGCCGCGGTGACCAGCAGCGCCTCGCGCTCGCCGGGCGGGTCCCCCCACGGTCGCGCCCGCGTCACCCGTTCGCGGGCCAGAGCGAACAGGCCGGGGTGCAGGCCGAGCACGCGCCCGTGGCGCAGGCCGACGCCGGGGTAGGCGTCGTGGATGGCCGCCAGCCCCGCGGGCACGTCGGTCTTGGCGTGCCCCGCCCCGAAGACGAGGAAGGGCAGCGTCACGATCTCCGCCGCCCCCGCGTCGACCAGGTGGGCTGCGGCGGTGACCGGGTCGGGGGCGGCGAGGTCGTCTTCCAACCACGCGTTGGCCACCGGCGCGTCGATTCGCTCCCGCACGAGCCCGAGCAGGGCAGCCATCTCCTCGGGTCCCCGCGGGTTGCGGGTCCCGTGGGCGATCGCGAGCAGGGCAGCGGCAGGCATGAGGCCATCCTGCCGCAACGGCCCCGCTCGGGCGGGGCCGCCATCGATTAGGCTCAGCAGTGGTCTTCCAGCACCGCCATCCGCACGGTGCCGGGGGGCGCGCCGGAGGCCGCGGCCGATCGGCGCACGCGACCCGCCGCCGCGGCGACCCCGCGCCGGCGACGACAAGGGAGCATCGCATGACTGCCGCCTCGAAGCCCCCCGACCCCGCGCTGCTGCTGCCGCCCGACCCGCCGGTCCAGCTGCTCGACGACCACGGCACGCTCACCGAGGTGGACGGCTACCCCCTCGGCCTGAAGGACGAGGACTTCCGGGCGCTCTACCGCTACATGGTGCTGTCGAGGCGCATCGACAAGCAGGCCATCAACCTGCAGCGGCAGGGTCAGCTCGCCGTGTACGCGTCCCTGCGCGGGCAGGAGGCGGCGCAGGTCGGCAGCGCCTACGCCCTGGCCGGGCACGACTGGGTCTTCCCGTCCTACCGCGAGCTCGGTGCCGCGCTCGTCCGGGGCGTGGAGCCCGCGGACATCCTCCACCTGTTCCGGGGGACCTGGCTCTCCAGCCACGATCCGTACGACCACCGCTTCGGCCTGCTGTCCATCCCGATCGGCACCCAGGTGCTGCACGCGGTCGGGTTCGCCATGGGCGCGCACTTCGACGGCGCGGACCTGGTGGTGATGGCCTACTTCGGGGACGGCGCCACCAGCGAGGGCGATCCGCACGAGGCCATGAACTTCGCCGCCGTCTTCGAGGCGCCCTGCATCTTCTTCGTGCAGAACAACCAGTACGCCATCAGCGTGCCGCTGAGCCTGCAGACCCGGGCCCCGACCATCGCCCACAAGGGTGTGGGATACGGCATCCCGGGGTACCGGTGCGACGGCAACGACGTCCTGGCCTCCTACGCCGTGACCCGCAAGGCGATCGACCGGGCCCGGGCAGGTGACGGCCCCGCGCTGATCGAGGCGGTCACCTACCGCATGGAGGCGCACACCACCGCGGACGACCCGACGCGCTACCGCACACCCGAGGAGCTCGAGGAGTGGCAGCGCCGCGACCCCATCGCCCGCTTCGAGACCTTCCTCGAGGCGCGCGGCCTGCTCGACGACGACTTCCGGGAGGAGCTCGACCGCGAGGCCGCACACTACGCTCGCCGGATGCGCGAGGAGATCTACGATGCGCCCCACGGTGACCCGCTGGAGCTGTTCGACCACGTCTACGTCGACCCGCCCCCGAGCTACGTCGAGCAGCGGGCCGAGCTGACCCGCGAGCTGGGCGCCGACACCGAGAGCGAGGACTAGACACCGTGGCGGTCACCCTGGCACAGGCACTCAACACGGCCCTGCACGACGCGATGGACGCCGACGACAAGGTCGTGGTCTTCGGGGAGGACGTCGGCACGCTCGGCGGGGTCTTCCGCATCACCGACAAGCTGGCCGAGCGCTTCGGAGACCGGCGCTGCTTCGACACCCCCCTGGCGGAGTCGGGGATCGTCGGCTCGGCGATCGGCATGGCGCTGTACGGCTACCGGCCGGTCGTCGAGATGCAGTTCGACGGGTTCACCTACCCCGCGTTCGAGCAGATCGTCAGCCAC
>JBBDQS010000006.1 GCA_040905805.1 Egibacteraceae bacterium
TTTCCCACGGTCAGCGAGGTCTGGCTACGCCTACTCGAAGCCGACCGCGGCCTGTAACGGGTTCCGCATCGGCAGCCATCACCGTGTTCAGGCGTCCCGGCAGTCCTCGCCACCGTCCGTCCACCGACTTGCCCCACCAGGGCCTGCTGCGTCCGCCGGCGGCTGCCCGCGGCACCGACTGGCTGTTGCGCCTGGTGGGTGGTGCGTCGTCCAGCTGTGTTGACGGACGGCCTCACCGCCGAGAAGCCGTGCCCGCGTCAGAGAAGCCGTGAGGCACGGCCCATCGAACAACAGTGGGAGAACGGTTTGGGATTCCAAGAGATCATGGACCGCGTCGGCCTGGCGATCGACGCCACCGGCGTGGCAGTCATCGCCGTTGGTGTGGTTGTCTCCCTTTGGCTGTTCGGTTTGCATGCCCTGCGCAAGCGCGACATGTTCCAGGCCTGGACGCGCAGCCGCCAGGTGCTTGCCCGCTCGATCCTGCTTGGCCTGGAGTTCCTCGTCGCCGCCGACATCGTGCGGACCGTGGCGGTCACTCCCACTTTCGCTTCCGTCGGCGTGCTCGGGCTCATCGTGCTCATCCGGACCTTCCTCAGCTTGGCGCTCGAGGTCGAGACGGAGGGGCGCTGGCCGTGGCAACGTGGCACCGAACCGTAGGACCTCTCAGTCGTCGGCGCCCTTGTCCCGCCAGTACACGACGGTGTGCATGATGCGATGCCCTTCCCTCATCGCCCGTACCGGTTGAGTTCTCAGTCGGGCTGTTCTCGCTCCCAGCGTCGCACCGACTCCACGCGGGGCAGGACGACACGGTCACGTTTGAGCTCGGAGAAGTTCTCGTAGCGGGCCAGCCACACGACGTGCTCGAACAGCGTGAGCGCCTCGGCATCGTCGACCGGTGGCTCGCTGATCACCGGACCGAAGATGGCGGGGCCGTGACCGTCGTCCAGGACCATGGTCGGCACCCCGAAGCTGCGGGTGCGTTCCACCAACGCGCGGTGTTCGGCCACGACCGCGTCGGCGTAGCGCTGGTCCTCGGCGGCCACGTCCACCAGGCTGGGGTCCAGTCCCGCATCCTCCAGCGCGCCCTTCACCGTGTCGGGGTCCTCCAGGGGCTGACCATCTCCGTGCACCCGCCCCCCGATCGCTCCGTAGAAAGCGCCCAAGCCGTCGGGTCCCGCAGCCTCGCGGACAGCCACGCCGGTGCGCAGAGACAAAGCCGACCGGCTGTGCTCCCGCGCGAGCCGCTCGGGTTCGCGGTCGGCGTTCTGCAGCTCCAAAGAGAACAGCCCCCACGTGAGCTCGGCGGCTCCGAGCCCGGCGACGCGGCGCAGCCAGCGGCTCGTCTGGTAGCACCACGGGCAGATGGGGTCGAAATAGAAGCGGATGTGCTCGGTCACGCTCGATCCTGTCCATTCGGCGTCCTGGCCGCCGCGGGCCGGCAACCGGCCTCCTCGCATGGACAACTCCCTGGACAACCCGTCCCATTCCCATGGCCGTTGCGGTCGACTTCCCCTTGTCAGCAGCCCGCTGGACCCGTCCCGCAGTTCGCCGCCGGTCACTTCCTCGCGATCGAGGAGGCTCGGGCGGTCAAGCCTGGCGTGCTGCAGCTCATCGACACGATCCTCACGTGATTCGTGCCGGGGGTGCTGACGGTCGCTGCGGGCTTCGCGGCATGGACGCGCGGATTGCTGCTGGCCGGCCAGCCTCCGAGCCGCCCGCCAGGGCATCCTCATGCGTTCGAGCGGAGCGTTCCAGGTGATGGGCGATGTCCGCTCCATTGTGCTGGACAAGACCGGGACGCTGACGCACGGGGCGCCAGCGGTGGCTGCCGTGGCCGCGGCGAGCGGCACCGACGAGGACGCGGTGCTGGGGCGGGCCGCGTCGGCGGAGTCGGCCAGCGAGCACCCATTGGCACGGGCGATCGAAGACGTCGCGGAGACGGGCGGTCTAGACGTGGCTAGCCCCTGGCTAGCCCCGCTTTCCGCGCCGTTTGCGGCGCAGGCTGACGTCGATCATGGGAATGAAGCGGCGCCGTATCGTGTCGCTACCACCACTATGCCACCAAGGAGAATCCCCATGTCGCTTGCCCACCACCGTGGACCGCTGGGTACACGCCCCTACGGTGAGTTCCTAGGGCACGATCGGCTCTATGTCGAATCCAGCCCGAAGCGGCTACGTGTCCAAGTCGCCACGGCAACCATCGTCGACACACTCCATGCGCGTCTGCTGCACCAGCCGGGCATGCCGGCGAGTTGGTGGTTCCCCCGCACGGACGTGCGTGAGGATCTGCTCGAAGACGGCGGTGACGGTGGACACCACCCCCTACTCGGCCGGACACGGCTACTCGACCTGCACACGGGCGGCCGTCGTGTTCCGGGCTTCGCCCATCACCACCCTGACGTCGCTGCCCTCCGCGGGCTGCTTCATCTCGATTGCCACAAGGCCGACCGCGTCTATGAGGAGGACGAGCTGGTCGCCGCCGAAGCGATCGACCCCTTTCACCGCGTCGACGTGCGCGACGCCTCCCGCCACGTGCGCGTCAGCCTCGGCGGAGTGTCCCTTGCCGAGAGCCAGGCTCCACGCATGGTGTTCGAGACCACCGCGCGACCCCGCTTCTACTTCACCCCTGAGGAGCTGCGCACCGACCTGCTCATCCCCAGCAGCCGGCAAGCGGTGTGCCAGTACAAAGGCGACGGAGAGTACTTCCACGTCCAGCTCGGCGACCAACTGATCTCTGACCTCGTCTGGCGCTACACCCTGCCCCGCGACGACGGACGACGCATCACCGGCCGCTACAGCGTCCACCATGAGCGCTGCCACACCGAAATCGACGGCAGCACATCAAGTTAGAGCCAGCCGCAGCAGTTCGCCACGGACGGCTTTCGCGCAGTCGCGCACGCGCCGGTAGGGGCACTGTCCCCCCGGTTGGTGTGGCGCGCATGGAAGGGTATCGACCCGGACGGGGTTTCCCTCGACGCAAGGACCCCGCATGCGTGGAGGACGATCATGGAGTTCTCGGTGGTGGCAGGGCTGGTGGCCGGACTCATCGGTACCGCGGTGATGACCATGATGATGAAGATGGCCGGTGCGGCGGGCATGACCCAGATGCCGCCCATGGAGCTGATCAGCGGCAGCATGCTCACCGGTGACGAGACGAAGGCCAAGCAGCTGGGTGTCGTGGTGCACTGGATCATGATGGGCACCGTCGTCTTCGGCCTGGGCTACGCGCTGATCTTCTCGATCGCCGGGCAGGCCGGGTGGCTGCTCGGCCTCGGTGTCGGCGTCGCCCACGGCATCGTGGTCGGCATGGTGATGGCGATGATGCCGGTGATGCACCCGCGCATGTCGGGGCCTGCTGCTGCGGGCGGGCCGGTCACCGTGGACGCCGCCGGGGTGCACCTGTCCGCTCCGGGCCCGTTCGGCGTCGCCTGGGGTGGCATGACCCCCGTCGGCATGATCATGGGCCACGCCGTGTACGGGGTCGTCGTGGCGCTCGTCTATCAGGCGCTCACCTGATCTGACCACGCCTGCGGTCCCACCCCTGCTGGCGGTCCTCGGAAGTCCTGGGGCCGGCAGCGGGTTTTCTGTTGGACTGCAGAGGTCTGGTCGCCAGCGTCAACCCCTTCGGGTTCGCGATGCCGCCTGCCTATCTGTCGTTTCTGCTGGGCACCGGCGATACCGACCAGCCCCGTGCGGCGGCGGTGGCCCGCGCCCTGCGCGTCGGACTGACCGTCTCCGCGGGGTTCCTGGTCGTGTTCGGCCTTGCCGGGATCGCGTTGACCGCGGGCGCGCGCTGGCTGACCACCGCGATCCCCCTCGCCGCACTGGCCGTGGGCATCGTCCTGGCCGTGCTCGGCGCCGTCATGCTGACCGGACGATCGGTCCCCGTACGGCTGCCGAGCGTGGCCCGGGCGGGCACCGGCCCGTACCTGAACGCGTCGCCCCGCGCGCCAAGCCCGCTGCCGGGCGAAGCCGTTGTGGCGCCCGGCAGGGACAGCCGACGCGGGGTCAGGCTTTGAAGGTGTTGTCGGCCAGGACCGGCACCGGGCAGTTGACGACGAAGGTCTCACCGTCGGTGTCGGGGGTGCCGGGAAACTCCTCGAGGTCGCCGGCGTCGCGGGCGGCGTGGACCGCCTCTTCGGTCTCCAGCGCGGTCGGCTCGACGTCGTCGGCCCACGCGTAGGTCATGTGGTCCCAGTAGGGGCTCCACTCCGGATCGCCGGCCTGGGTGTCGAACACCGATGGTTGGAAGCCCATGGGGCCAGGACCTTCCAGGCCGTTCATGAACACGTTCGTGCGGCCCGTGGCCCCCGCCTCGGAGGCACCCTGCAACGCGGGGGTGTGCGCGATCGCCATGCCCTCGGCCATCGGCGCCAAGGCGGTGTCGGTGACGATGTAGCGCACGTTGGGGTAGCACTCATGAAGCTTGAACGTCACGGTCATCGCATCGGTGTCGGGGGGCTCCACCAGCTGACCGGACCCGAGGTAGTCGGTGAACTCCTCGTCCACCGGCAACGACCCGCCGGCCCACTGGACCGCCGAGGCATTGAGCACCACGTCGGTCTCCTCGATCTCCACCGCACCGTCGGCTGCGGCTGCCTCGAGATCCTCCACGGACGTGAGGTCGCCCACCTCGTCCGTCCACCGGTAGCGGTGGACCTGCCAGGCCGAGGTGTAGTCATCAAGGCCGGGCTCGCTGGACACCAGCGTGGGCTGCCCGTCGTCGGCATCCTCGGCGGGGAAGTAGGCCTTGACCACCAGGCCCTCCTCGGCGAGCACGCCGATCTTGGGCACAGCGACCAGGCCGTGCTCGCGGGCATAGTCGGGGTCGGAGGCGTCGGTGCGGATGTAGTACAGGTCGTTGCCGTTGGCCAGCGCACGGTGCATCCGAAACGTGACGAACCCGAACGGGCCAGTCCAGTCGTCGGACTCCAGGGCGAAGTCGATGACGTCGTCCACGATCGCGGTGCCCTCGACCTGGGCCGGTGCGGTTTCCTCCGGTTCGACGTCGTCGCCGTCAGCCGGTGTGGTCGGATCCGACGTCGGGCCGGTGACCGCCGGCTCATCGGTGGCGCAGGCGGCCAGCAGCGCCGACGCGCCCCCGCTGAACAGCACCAGCCCGGCACCACGCCGGCCGGACACAAAGAAGTCCCGGCGACTCAAACGCCGGGAGCTTACCGGTGGTGATTGCTCCATACCAAGCTCCCCTCCATCAGATGACCGAGCGCACCGGCAACCCGGTGACGTGCGGAGGCCATTCCCCATTGACGGGGTTTTCTTGAAATGCCGGTACACCGGCACCCATCGACGGCCGCAGAGACAGCCGCACAGTAGTGGCGGAGCGCCACCCGGAGAGGTGGTGTCGGGTGACGCTCCGCATGCCCGCGCGGGAAATTCGGGGAAGACCTGCGCAGACGACAGAGAAACCCGGGTCAGCGGGCTCGCTATTCCCCGCCCCTCGCCCTGACGCTCGCGATCACGACAGCGATAACGGCTGTGAACCCTGCGACGAGGAGCGACGCCGCCAAAGCGTCGCCGGCGACGAGGACCGGGGCCCTCGAGCCAGCCGGCGGCGTCCAGCGCGACGGCCGTGAGGTCGTGGCCACGGCCGTGCGGTCGGTGGCTGCTCCGATCAGTCGGTGTGGCTGCGGTCGTTCCATGACTCCAGGACGGGGATGCCGCGTTTCCAGCCGAGGGTGCTGACGCTGCCCGTGCCCAGGCGCAGGTGCCGTCCGGTGGCGATCGGCAGGCCGAGCCAGCGCACGGTCAGCGCGGTGAGGCTGTGGCCGTGGGCGAACACGAGGACGTCGTGGCCGTGCGTGCACGCGTCGAGCAGGTCGGCGATCACCCGGTCGACCCGTGCCTGCATGTCGGCGGGCGACTCGCCGCCGGGTGCGCCGTGGCGCCACAGGTCCCAGCCCGGGTCGTGGGTGCGGATGTCGGCGGTGGTGCGTCCCTCGTAGGCGCCGTAGTCCCACTCCGCCAGATCGGCGCGTGTCTCCGCCTGGTCGGCGAACCCGGCGATCCGGCAGGTCTCGGCGGCCCGCTGCAGCGGGCTGGTGAGCACGCGGGCGAAGCGGTCGCCGCGAAGACGCTCGGCCAGCAGCCGGGTCGCGGCCCTGCCCTCGTCGGTCAGCGCCAGGTCGGTCGTTCCGGTGTGCTGGCCGCTCAGGCTCCAGGCGGTCTGGGCGTGGCGGACGAGCACGACCCGCTGGTCGGGGCGCTCGGTGTCGTCAACCATCGCCGGGCTTACGGGTCGCCCGTCGCCAGGCGCCGGCGCCGACCAACCCGGCGTCGTCGCCCAGCTCGGCGACGACCACCTCGATGGGCACGGGCAGGCCCGGCGGACCGTTGCTGTCGAGATGAGCGCGCAGGACGGGGACGAGCAGGTCCCCGTTGCGCCCGACGCCGCCGCCGAGCACGATCACCTCCGGGGTGAACAGGAACGCGAGGTTGGCGACTCCGGTCGCGATCACGGCGACGACCTCGTCCCACACCCGGGTGGCGTGGGGGTCGCCGGCGTGGACGAGCTCGACGATGCGCGCGCCGTCAGCGGGCAGGCCGGCGTCACCGGCGAGGCGCTCCAGGGCGGTGCCCGAGCCGAGGGTCTCGAAGGTCGCGTGCAGGCCACCGAGCCCGGCTGTGCGGTCGATGACGGTGTGGCCCACCTCGGCCAACGACCGGGCGCCGGCGACCAGGCGGCGGTCGAGCAGCACGCCGGCGCCGACACCGGTGGACACCGTCAGGTACACGACGTCGGTGTAGGCGCGGGCCGCGCCGAAGTAGGCCTCGCCGACGGCGGCGAGGTCGGCGTCGTTGGCCAGCGACACCGGCAGGCCGAAGCGCTCGGCGAGGAGGCGTTCGTCGAGGGCGCCCGGCCAGTGCGGCGGCAGGTTCGGCGCGTGTTCGAGGCGCCCGTGGCGGTGGTCCACGCGACCGGGCACCCCGATCACCGCCTCCCCGACGTCGGCGGCGGCCAGCACGTCGCCGGCCAGCTCCATCAGCGCGTCGGGGCAGGCGGCGTCCTGCGGGGTCGCTATCGCCCGGCGGGAGCAGACCTCGCCGTCGGGCATGACGACGGCGGCGCGCATCCTGGTGCCACCGAGGTCCACAGCCAGCGTCCGGCCGACCTCAGTCACCGGGGGGTACCTGCGGGCGGTGCCAGCCGCCGTGGCCGGCGATGAGCGCGTCCGCGGCGGCAGGCCCCCACGACCCGGGTGGGTAGAGCTCCACCGGCGCGGCGTCCTGCAGGATCGGGGCGAGGACGCGCCAGGCCTCCTCGACCCCGTCGGCGCGGGCGAACCAGCGCTGGTCGCCGTCCAGGGCGCTGTCGAGCAGGCGCGCGTAGGCCTCCCGGCGGGGGCCCTCACGGCGCTCGTCGTAGTCGTAGTCCAGATCCACGGGGCGGGTGTGTAGACCGTCGCCGGGCTGTTTGATCTGCACGGTGACCGACACGCGCTCTCCGGGCTTGAGGCGGAACAGCAGATGGTTGGGGTGGGGCGGTTCGGCGTCGGAGCGGGTGAAGAACAATCGGGGTGGCTGCTTGAACTCGACCAGGACCTCGGTGGCGGTGGCGGCGAGGTGTTTGCCGGCGCGGATGTAGAACGGCACACCGGCCCAGCGCCACGAGTCGATCTCGGCGCGCAACGCCACGAACGTCTCCACGTCGGAGTCGGCGGCGACGCCGTCCTCGTCGCGGTAGCCGTCGAACTGGCCGCGCACGACCGCGTCGGGGTCAAGCGGGGACATCGCCGACAAGACCTTGACCTTCTCGTCGCGCAGCGCCTTGGCGCCGGCGTCCACGGGGGTGTCCATGGCCACCAGCGCCAGCACCTGCAACAGGTGGTTTTGGACCACGTCGCGCAGCGCGCCGACCTCCTCGTAGAAGCCCCCGCGGCCTTCGACCCCGAAGTCCTCGGCCATGGTGATCTGCACGCTGTCGACGTAGTTGCGGTTCCACGCCGGCTCCCACACCAGATTCGCGAAACGGAACACCAGCAGGTCCAACACCTGCTCCTTGCCCAGGAAGTGGTCGATGCGAAAGACCGCGTCCTCACCGAAGCGGTCCAACACACAGCGGTTGAGCTCGCGTGCAGACGCCAGGTCACGACCGAACGGCTTTTCGACCACGACCCGGCCGTTGGCGTTGAGCCCGACCTCGGCCAGCCCGGCGATCACGGTCTCGAACAGGCTCGGGGGGATCGCCAGGTACAGCAGCGGGCAGGTGGACTCGCCCAGCGCAGCCACCAGCGCGGTGTAGGTCTGGGGTTCGCGGTAGTCCCCCGCGACGTAGGTCAGCGCAGACGCCAGCCGCGCGAACGCGTGGTCGTCGATGCCGCCACCGTGCTCGGTGACCGCGGCCCTGGCGTAGTCGACGAGCTCGTCGGTGGACCAGTCCGACGAGGCGACGCCCACCACCGTGGCGGGCAGCTCGTCGGCGCGAGCGAGCTCGTGCAACGCCGGGAACAGCATCTTGCGCGCCAGGTCCCCGGTCGCGCCGAACAGCACGAGCGCGTCGCTGCGCCCAGTGCGCGCCGACCCGTGACCGCGCCCCTCGCTCCCCGAGTCGCTCATGACGGGCGCGTGGCGTGCCCGCCGAACTGGTTGCGCAACGTCGCGATCGCGCGCATCGCCGGCGAGTCGTCCTGGCGCGAGGTGAAGCGCGCGAACAACGCCGCGGCGATCGCCGGGACCGGCACGGCCAGGTCGATCGCCTCCTGCACCGTCCAGCGGCCCTCGCCGGAGTCCTCGGCGTAGCCGCTGACCGACGCCAACCCCGGGTCTGCCTCCAGCCCTGCGGCCAGCAGGTCCAGCAGCCACGACCGCACCACGCTGCCGTGGCGCCACACCGCAAGCGTGGCTGCCACGTCGATGTCCAGCTCTGCGGCGCCCAGCAGCTCGTAGCCCTCCGCGTAGGCCTGCATCAGCGCGTACTCCACCCCGTTGTGCACCATCTTGGTGAAGTGGCCCGCACCGACCGGGCCGACGTGGGCGAACCCGCCGTCGGTGACCAACGCGTCGAACACCGGACGCAGATGGTCGATGTCGGCCGCACTGCCACCGGCCATGATGCAGTAGCCCGCCACCAGACCCCACACCCCACCCGACACCCCCGCATCGATGAAACCGATGCCGCGGTCGGCCAACAGCTCAGCGTCGCGTTGGGAGTCGCGGAAGTTCGAGTTGCCCCCGTCGACCACGAGGTCGCCCTCCGACAGCAGCCCAGCCAGCTCGGCGATCGTCGACGTGGTCGGCGCGCCCGCCGGCACCATCACCCACACCACCCGGCGAGCCTGCCCGTCCAGGGCTGCCACCGCCTCCGGCAGCGACGCCACGTCGGCTTTGTCGGGGTCGCGGTCATAGCCGACGACGTCGTGGCCGAAGCCGCGCAGCCGCTCGGTCATGTTCGCGCCCATCTTGCCCAGCCCGACCATCGCGATCTTCATGCCGTCACCTTCCGCAAGTCGTCAAGCAGAACGCGGCCGGCACGCCGGCCACCCTCCCGCAGGGCCTGGAGGTCCCCGGCAGCCTGCGCGCGCTCCAGTGTCACAAACCCGAACCGCTGCCCGGGGATCGGCGGGTCGCCGCCCCCCTCGGTCACCAGCTGCACGAACACCCCGCTTGGGGGCCCGCCCTTGTGCAGCTGGCCGGTCGAGTGCAGGTAGCGCGGTCCGATGCCCACCGTCGTGGCGACCCGGTAGCGGTCGCGCAGGACCACTCGGATGCGCTCGAGCTCGTCGACCAGGGGGTCGTGGGAGTCGACGTAGGCCTGGATCGCCAGGTAGTCACCGGGCACGAGCTGGTCGAGCAGCTGGTGTGCGGGACCAGGGTCGACCGTCGGCACGCCAGATTCCAGCGCTGTGCGCGCGGCGTCCTTGGCGGCCTCCACGTCGGGCTGGTCAAACGGGTTGATGCCCAGTGCCGCGCCGGCCAGGGCGGTGGCGATCTCCCAGCGCAGCACCTCGGCGCCGAGGTCGACCGGGTCGTCCAACGCCAGGACGGCGACCGGATGGCCGGCGTCGGCCAGCGGCGCCAACCGCTGCGGGTCCACGCCGATGCCGACGAACAGCCGGTCGTGGCCGTACACCTCAGGGTCACCCAGCGGCTCACCCACGACCGGGACGATCCCGGCGCCCTGCTTGCCGGTCGACTCGGCGATGAGCTGCTCGATCCACAGCCCGAACGTCGCGACACGCTCGTCGATGACCAGGGTCAGCTTGTCGCGCCCGGCCCTGGTGGCGCCCGCGAGCAGCCCGGCCAGCTGCAGCCCGGCGTTGTCCTGCGCGCGGACGCAGTCCGCGCTGGCGGCGGCCATCCGCCCCGCCCGGTGCAGCAGCTCGGCCACGTCCACGCCGGCCAACGCGGCCGGCACCAGTCCGAAGTGGGACAGGGCGGCGTAGCGCCCGCCGATGTCGGCTCCGGCCTCGAACACCGCGCGGAACCCCCGTTGGGCGCCGAGCGTGGCCAGCTCCGTTCCCGGGTCGGTGATCACCGCGAAGTGCTCGCCTCGGCCGCTGGCGGCCCAGAAGTGCTCCAGCAGCGCACGGGTCTCGGCGGTGGTGCCCGACTTGGACGAGGCGATCACCAGCGTGCGCTCCAGCGGCAGGTCACGCTCGACCCGGGCGATCGCTGCCGGGTCGTCGGAGTCAAGCACCGCCAGCTCCAGTCCCTGCGCGCCCGTGGGGAAGACGTCGGCGACCACGAGGGGAAACAAGCTCGACCCGCCCATCCCCAGCACCAGCGCGTGAGTCAGCCCGTCGGCGCGGGCCTGGCCAGCGAACGCCTCCAGGCGCTCGACCTGGGCTTCCATCACCTCGGGCACCGCCAGCCAGCCAAGCCGATCCGCGATCTCAGTGGGATCGTCGTGCCACAACGTGTGGTCGCGCTGCCACAGCCGCCGGACCGCATCGCGCTCGGCGAGGTCGGCCAGGGCCGCGTCGACGGCGTCGGTGGTCGGCCCGAGCCGCCGCACCCCGGGCGCGACACCAGACGCCAGCGCGTCCGCCTTCACGCCGATGCAAGCCAGCAGCCGGTCGAAGGACTCGGCGAACGCCGCGTCGCCAGCCTCCTGCAGCTCCTGGCCGAGGCCGTCCAGGTCCACGCCGTGCTCGGCGGCATCCGCCGCCCAGGTCGCCGCGTCGCCCCCGTCACGGGGCAACACACCGTCCAGCTCCCCCGACTTCGCGAAGGCGCGCATGGTCGCCTCTGGCATGGTGTTGACCGTGCCGGGCGCCGCCAGCGCCTGCACGTAGAACGTCTCGGGCAGCGTCGGGTCCTTGGTGGAAGTGCTCGCCCACAGCAGCCGTTGGGGACGCGCGCCGCGATCGGCCAGTCGCTTCCACCGGTCACCGGCGAGCAGCCGGTGATAGGCGGCGTAGGCCAGCTGCGCGCTGGCGACCCCCAGACGGTTGTGCAGGTCGTCGGGCAGCCGATCGTTGGCCAAACCGTCGATGCGCGAGATGAAGTAGGAAGCCACCGAGGACACCCGCAAATCCTGCCCGTCAGCGGCGCGCCGCTCGAGCCCGCGCAGATAGGCGTCGGCCACCGCCTGCCACTGAGGCAAAGAGAACAACAAGGTGACGTTGACGTGCACACCCCGGGCGGTCAGCTCCTCGATCGCCGCCACGCCCTCGGGGGTACCGGGCACCTTGATCATGACGTTGGGCCGGTCCAGGCGAGCGAACAGCCCCACGCCCAGCTCGACCGACCCGTCGGTGTCGCGCGACAGCCGCGGGGGCAGCTCCAAGCTGACGAACCCGTCGGTGCCGTCACTGGCGTCGTGGACATCGCGCAGCACGTCGGCGGCGTCTCGGATGTCATCCACGGCAAGGTCCCAAAACAGGGCTTCGGGCTCGTCAACCCCGCGGTCCAGCGCGTCGCGCAGCCCCGCGTCGTAGTCGCTGCTGCCCGAGATGGCCCGCTCGAAGATGGTCGGGTTCGACGTCACCCCCGTGACCGCGTAGTCCCGGACATACTCGCCCAAGCGACCGCTGTCGAGCAGCGCGCGTCGGATGTTGTCATACCAGATGCTCTGGCCGAGGTCGTGCAGCTGCTGCAACGGTGCGTCCATGGGGATCCTCACGCGATGGGTCCAGAATGTCCTCTGCTCGTGGCAACCCGCACCACGGTCAGGTCCTTCCATCGGTTGGAATGCGGAGACCCCTCCGCCGCCTGCTGCCCAAGCTCTTAGCCTGCCTCTGCGGGTGCTGGCGGGGTTGCCGGCACGCGCTCGGGTGACCGTCAACGTGACCGGCCGACCGCCCTTGGCGGTGAGCCGGCTGATCTGGCGGCGGGCCGACTTGGACATGGGCACATCACCGACACCCTGCAGGTACAGGCTTCGGGTGGACTCGGTGAGCGTGACCTTCCACGAGGTCGCCGTATCCCAGCAGGCCGTGGAGAACCTGCCTGTCCCTTTGAACCTGGGGTAGCCGGGCGTCTCACCGCCAGCCTGGCGTCGGAAGAACCCTTGGAACGCTTCATGGCAGCGCATGATCGCGGCCCTGAGCGGCGCGATCCCGTAGACCAGCGCGTCATCACGCACGCCCTTGAGGTGTTTCACCTGGTTGTACTGGTCCTGCCAGGACACCTTGGCCTGGCAGGACCGCCAGGCGTCGCGTCGTTCTTGCAACGCGGCGTTGTACACCTCACGGCAGATCCGCAACAGGCCATGCAACCGGTCGGCCTGCACTTTCGTCGGGTGGAGGGTGAACGTAGCTTTGCGGAACACCGTCTGATCGGTTCCGTCCACGATCAGCCGCCCCGGCCCGTGCACGGGTGCTGTCGACTGTGCAGCGATCACCATGCATCAAGTGCCCCATGAAGGTGTGACACTGTCGGGTCACCACCGCGAACCGGAACCGGCAACGGTATTCTCACGCGGCTCCTTACCCGAGCCCGCCATAGCGCACACGATGCGGGCCAACTGGAACGGCGCGGTAATCGCGGAGAGCGACGGCGTCGGGTTCAGCCACGTCCGCGCCAGATCTGTCCGGCACGCTTGAACTCCTCGTAAGCCCGCGGTCCGTTGCGGCGCAGTCGGGCGGAGAACGCCTCCCGGTCCACGTCGCGGAAC
>JBBDQS010000007.1:0-1640 GCA_040905805.1 Egibacteraceae bacterium
CCCCCGGGGCTCCGCCCCGCGCCCCCGGCCCCGCCCCGCGCCCCCGTCCCCGCCCCCGCCCCCGGCCGTGCCCCCGTCCCCGCCCCGCGGCCGTGTCCCCGCCCCCGCCCCCGGCCGTGCCCCCGCCCCCGCCCCCGGCCGTGCTCCCCCGGCCCCGCCCCCGGCCGTGCCCCCGGCCCCGCCCCCCGGCCGGGTTGCTGGCTTCGGGACAGATATGTCCTGAAGCCGACACCGCCTTGGCATTGGCGGGGGCTCCGCCGGCTGCCTGACCACGCCGGCGCACCCACGCCCGCCCCCACTCGGGAGCGTTGTCCCCAGGCGGGGCTGCCTTGGGCTGCCCCGCCCGATGATGCGCAGGCAGGATCCTCGCATGGACGCCTGGGCCAAGCTGTTCCGCCTCGCCGATGACCAGCACGGTGCTGTGGCGGTACGTCAGTTCGCCGAGCTCGGCCTGCACCCGCGCACGGTCAACCGCCGGGCTACCAAGGAGCAGTGGTCGCGGCCGCACCGAGGCGTGCTCACCCTGCCCTGGGCGCCCGCGACCTACGAGCGCACCGCGACCGAGGCCTACCTCGCGCTGCGCTACGGCAGCGTGGGTGCGGGCCGCCCCGACGGCGAGCGAATCCTGGTTGCGGGCCGCAGCGCCGCCAGCGTGCTCGGGTTCGCCGATGTGCGGCCCACGCCGGTGGAGCTCCTGCGCGTCAACGGCCACCCCGCCAGCGAGCGGCGCGGCATCGTCGTCCGCCGGACCATGACGCTGCCGGCTCAGGACTGCTGGAGGGTGGGGCGTCTCCCGGTGACGTCGCCGATCCGCACGCTGCGCGACATGGCCTGGGCGGGAGCGGGTGTGCCCGAGCTGGTGGAGATCGCCGCCCGCGCGACGCAGCGTGGCCAGCTGACGGCCGCCGAGCTGGATCGTGCGGTCTCGGCGTCGCTGACCCTCGCGGCCAGAGCCACGCTCGTGGCGGTCGCCGACATCCTGCGCCGCGACGGGAAGACGGACTCGCCGTTCGAGCGGGAGGTGCGGAGCTACGTGTGCAACCACGGTCTGGCGCCTCATCCCGGTGTCTTCCCGCTCACCGTCGACGGGGTCACCATTGCGCACCTGGACCTCGCCTACCCCTCGCAGCAGGTCTTCGTCGAGTCCGATGGGTTCGGCTTCCACTCGTTGCCGAGCCAGCTGCGCACCGACCACGTGCGTGCCAACGAGATCACTGCCCGTACGGAGTGGAAGGGGGTCCGCGTGGGCGTGCGGGAGTTCCGGGACAAGCCGGAGCGCTTCCTGCGTCAGCTGCGAGCAGCCCTGCGCAGCCGCGGCCGCGATTGCTGACGGCGGCGCGCCCCACAGTCACGCGAGCGGGTCACTGCCCGCCACCGCCGGGGCTGTCGCGTGCGTGTGTTGTCGGCTCCAGGACAAGTATGTCTCGAAGCCGACAACTGCCGGCTGCGCGGCGGCCCGGGGACGGATATGGGGGCACTGGTGGCTGCGGGTGCTACCCTCCACCCGAACAGGCGTTCCAGCGGAAGGGTGCAGTGTGCGCGTGCTCGGGGTCGATCCCGGGTTGAGCCGGTGCGGGGTCGGCGTGGTCGACGGCCCGGCCGCCGACCCGACGGTGGTGCGGATCGGGGTGATCCGCACC
>JBBDQS010000007.1:1650-12840 GCA_040905805.1 Egibacteraceae bacterium
CCCCCCCCCGGCCGCCGACGCACCGACCGCCGAGCGCCTGGCCACCCTGCACGCCGAGATCGCCGCCCTGGTGGCCGACGCCGGCCCCGACGCGGTCGCCGTCGAGCGGGTGTTCTTCAACGCCAACGTCCGCACCGCCATGGGCGTCGGGCAAGCCGCCGGGGTCGTGCTGCTGGCCGCGGCCCAGGCCCGCATAGTCGTCCGCGAGTACACCCCCACCCAGGTCAAGTCAGCCGTCGCCGGACACGGGGGCGCCGACAAGGCGCAGGTGGCCTACATGGTGCAGGCGCTGCTGCGGCTGGCCGACACGCCGCGGCCACCCGACGCCGCGGACGCGCTGGCCCTGGCGCTGTGCCACCTCCAGCGGGCGGGTGCCTCGGCCGGCGGCGACGGGGGGATGAGCCCTCGACTGGCTGCCGCGGTCCAGGCTGCCGGCCCGGGTGCCCAGGTCGTCAAGCGCGGGACCACGCCGTGATCGCGCAGCTGCGCGGGATCGTCGCGGGCACGGGCGTCGGCGAGGTGGTCCTCGACGTGCACGGTGTGGGCTACCGGGTCTTCGTCGCGCCCGGCACGCACACCGGCCAGGTCGGCGACGAGCTCACCGTGCACACCAGCCTGGTCGTTCGTGAGGACGCCCTCGACCTGTACGGCTTCGTCGACCCGGCGGCCAAGGCGCTGTTCACCACGCTGCTCGGGGTCACCGGTGTCGGCCCCAAGCTGGCCCTCACCGCGATCGGCACCCTCGGCACCGACGGGCTGCGCCGGGCGGTGGTCACCGAGGACGTCGCGGCGCTCACCGTGGTGCCGGGCATCGGCAAGAAGGGGGCGCAGCGCATGATCCTGGAGCTTCGCGAGAAGCTCGGCTCCATCGCCGGGGACGCGCACGCCCCGATCGACGGGCCGCCCGCCGGGGGCCACGGCGTCCGCGACGAGGTCCGCCAGGCGCTCGCCGCGCTCGGGTACGCCCCCGCCGAGGCCCAGCAGGTCCTGGAGGGTCTGCCCGCCGACGCCGGAGACACCGCCGAGACCCTGCTGCGCACCGCGCTGCGCTCGCTGGCCACCGCCGCGAGGGGCTGACTGGTGAATCGGCCGAGCCTGCGAGGGCGATTCCCAGCTGTGCAGGGTGTGGCGGTCGCGCAGCGACCGTCATGGAGGTACGGACACGTGAATCGGCCGAGCCTGCGAGGGCGATTCCCAGCTGTGCAGGGTGTGGCGGTCGCGCAGCGACCGTCATGGAGGGCCTGATGGACGAGATCCTCGCCACCGCCGAGGTGCCCGGCGACGCCGAGCTGGATGCCTCCCTGCGGCCGCGCCGGCTCGACGACTTCGTCGGCCAGCGGAAGGTCAAGGAGCAGCTCGCGCTCGTGCTCGAGGGCGCCAGGCGCCGGGGCGAGCCGCCCGACCACCTGCTCTTCTCCGGTCCGCCCGGTCTCGGCAAGACCAGCTTGGCCACGATCGTGGCCACGGAGATGCGCGCCGACCTGCGCACCACGTCGGGGCCGGCGCTCGAGCGCCCGGGCGACCTCGCCGCCATCCTGACCAACCTCGAGGCCGGCGACGTGCTGTTCGTCGACGAGATCCACCGGTTGGGCCGCCAGGTCGAGGAGATCCTCTACCCGGCGATGGAGGACTTCTGCCTCGACATCGTGGTCGGCAAGGGCCCCGGCGCCCGAGCGATCCGGCTGCCGCTGCCGCCGTTCACGCTCGTGGGAGCGACCACCCGCACCGGCCTCATCACCAGCCCGCTGCGCGACCGCTTCGGCTTCGCGGCTCGGCTGGACTTCTACGACGAAGCCGATCTGGGCTCCATCCTGGCCCGCAGCGCCGACATCCTCGACATGGTGGTGCACGCCGACGGGGCGACCGAGGTCGCCCGGCGCAGCCGCGGCACGCCGCGCATCGCCAACCGGCTCCTCAAGCGCGTTCGTGACTACGCCGAGGTGCGCGCCGACGGGCGGGTCTCGGGGGCGGTCGCCCGCCGCGCGCTGGAGCTGTTCGACGTCGACGAGCGCGGCCTGGACAAGCTCGACCGGCGGGTCCTGGAGGTCCTCTGCCGCAACTTCGCCGGCGGGCCGGTGGGCCGCTCCACCCTCGCGGTGGCCGTCGGGGAGGAGCCCGACACGGTCGAGGACGTCGTCGAGCCCTTCCTCATCCAGCAGGGCCTGCTCGGCCGCACGCCTCGCGGCCGGGTGGCCACGCCCGGGGCGTACGCGCACCTGGGGCTGCCGACGCCCGACCGCGCCCCGACCCTGTTCCAGGGGTGAGTGGCTGCTAGTCTTGCCGGGCGGGCTGGCCCCGCCATTCCTCGTGCGCCGCAGGCGCCCTGTGACCGACGCGAATCCCGACGCGACCCGAAGGTTCCCAGACCATGCACGCTGCGACGCTCCTGCCAGTCCTCGCCCAGGACGGCGGGTCCGGCAATCCCATCGCCGGCATCCTGCCGATCGTGCTGATCATCGCGGTCTTCTACCTGCTGCTCATCCGTCCGCAGCAGAAGCGCGCGCGCCAGCACCGCGAGCTCGTGACGTCGGTGGACGTCGGTGACCAGGTCGTCACGATCGGTGGCCTGCACGGCACGGTCCGGTCCCTGGACGAGGACACCATTCGCCTGGAGCTCGCCCCGAACCTCGACGTCACCCTGGCCAAGCAGGCGGTGAGCCGCCGCCTGGTCGATGCCGACGCGGGCGAGCTCGGCGACACCGACCCCGCCTAGGTCCGGCTCCGCCTCCATGGAGCGCGCCGTCGACGAGTCCCCCGAGCACCCGCCCACCGAGGTCCCGGTGGGCGGCCGCACGTCCGGGGGCGAGGAGCGCGCGGCCCCCGGTCGCGGTCGCATCCCCCTGCTCGACCAGATTCAGGCCCACGAGCGCACCAGCGCGTTCATCGCCGCGGCCGACGAGTTCCTGGGCGCCCAGGGCTTCACCGAGCACGGGTTCCGCCACGCCAACCTCGTGGGCCACATCGCCTTCAACGTGCTGACCCACCTGGGCCACGACCACCACACCGCCGAGCTCGGTGCCGCCGCCGGCTACCTCCACGACATCGGCAACGTGGTCAGCCGCGCGAACCACGGGCAGAGCTCGGCGTGGCTGGCCTACGACCTGTTGAAGGAGCTCGGTTCGACGGCGGCTGACATGGCGCAGATCCTGTCCGCCGTCGGCAACCACGAGGAGCAGTACGGCGAGGCGGTGGGCCCGGCCGCCGCCGCGGTTATCCTGGCCGACAAGTCCGATGTGCACCGCAGCAGGGTGCGCAAGGACGCGTCCATCGAGATGGACATCCACGACCGGGTCAACTACGCGGTGGAGGCGTCGTTCCTGCGGGTGGACCCCGCGCAGCGGACCCTCACCCTCGAGCTCACGATCGACACGTCGATCAGCCATGTGCTCGAGTACTTCGAGATCTTCATGGAGCGCATGATCATGTGCCGGCGCGCCGGCCGTACCCTCGGCTGCGACTTCAAGATCACCGTCAACGACGTGGCGGTCCTGTGACCGTGACTCCGCGTCCGCGCAGGCCCCTGGGGGCTCGACCATGAACAAGGGCAAGCTCTGGGCGGTGCTCGGCTCCTTCCTGGCCGTGGTGGCCCTCATGTGGGGTGCGATCCTCGGCTTCGGGTTCGGACCCAACCTGGGCCTCGACCTGCAGGGCGGCGTCAGCATCACCCTGTCGCCCGAGCCCGGCCAGGAGGTCGACGAGGAGGTCCTCGAGCAGACCGTCACGGTGATCCGCCAGCGCATCGACGCGCTCGGTGTCGCCGAGCCCGACATCGCCCGCCAGGGGGAGAACATCCTGGTGCAGCTGCCCGGCGCGGCCGACCAGGCCGAAGCCGAGGAGGTCGTCGGTCGGACCGCGCAGCTGCAGTTCCGGCCCGTGCGCACCATCATCCCCCCCGACGGCCCCGCCTACGACGAGACCCCCGACTGCGACACCCTCCTGGCCGACCTGGTCGGCCCGGCCGACCCCGCCGAGCCGACCGTGCTGTGCGAGAGCCCGGCGGGCGCAAGCGAGGAGGGGGTGCCCGACGACCAGGGGGAGATCCCCGTCGGCGAGCGGGTCAAGTACGACCTCGGGCCGGCGACCGTCGTCGGTGCGGACGTCGCCGACGCCCGGGCCGCCCCCGACCAGGCAACGGGCCTGCAGTGGCAGGTCAACCTCTCGCTGTCCGGCGAGGGCGCCGCCAGCTTCCAGGAGTCGACGGCCGAGCTCGCGTGCGAACCGTCCGGCTCGCCGCAGCGGCGGTTCGCGATCATCTTGGACAACACCGTCGACTCCGCACCGCAGGTCAGCGAGTCGGTCGCCTGCGAGCAGGGCATCGCCGGCGGCGAGGCAACCATCACCATCGGCGGGGGCGAGGAGGAGGCCCGCGACCTCGCGCTCCTCCTGCGGGCGGGCGCGCTGCCCATCCAGCTGGAGGTCGCCACCTCGCAGAACGTCTCGCCGACCCTCGGCACCGCCAGCCTGCAGGCCGGCCTGCTCGCCGGGTTGATCGGCCTGGCGCTGGTCGCCGTCTACCTGATCGTGCTGTACCGCGGCATCGGTGTGGCGGCTGTCGCCGAGCTGGCGATGTTCGGGGTGCTGGTCTACGGGTCCGTCGTGCTACTCGGCGAGTGGGTCGGCTTCACGCTGACGCTCGCGGGCATCGCCGGGATCATCGTGTCCATCGGCATCGCGGCGGACTCCTCGATCATCTACCGCGAGCGCTATCGCGACGAGATCCGCGCCGGGCGCACCGTGCGCACCGCGGCCGAGCATGCGTTCGGCAAGGCGTGGCGGACGAACCTGACCGGCAACTCCGTCAGCTTCCTCGCGGCACTGGTCCTGTACTACCTCGCGATCGGGCCGGTCCGTGGCTTCGCGTTCACCCTCGGATTGTCCACGCTCATCGACACGCTGCTGTTCGGGACCTTCACGCGGGCGATGTTCGGCCTGATCGCCCGCAACCCCAGGCTCGCCAAGTCCCGGTGGGTGGGGCTGCGCGCCGAGGAGGTCGCCCCCGACGCCGTCGGCGCCGACAAGAGGGACCCCCGGCGGAAGGCGAAGGTATGAGCCGGCCGGCATCGCAGCGGGAGGTCGCATGACCGACACCATGGAGAAGCCGCCGCCGGCCGAGCCGGAGGCCAACGGACGGTGGAAGCGGTTCTTCACCAACCAGTCGCGCTTCGACTTCATCGGCCGGTCGCGCCGGTGGCTGGTCGTGTCCCTCGTCGTCGTGGGTGTCTGCGTCGGCGGTGTGCTCCTGCGGGGCTTCAACTTCGGCATCGACTTCACCGGCGGTGCGTCCTACACGATCGCCGACGCGGAGCGCGACCTGGACCCCGACGAGCTGCGCGCCGAGGTCGCGCCCCTGGTCGAGGAGGACTTCTCCATCCAGGTCGTCGAGGGGGGCGAGGGGGCGATCGTGTCGACCCAGGCGCTGGCCGACGACACGCAGACGCGCGCCGAGATCGTGGACGCGTTGGCGGAGTTCGCCGGCGTGCCGACCCAGGAGATCGACGTCAGCGTCGTCGGTCCCCGCTGGGGCGCCCAGATCAGCGAGCAGATGGTGCGGGCCCTGCTTGTGTTCCTCGTGCTCGTCACCATCTACATCACCCTGCGCTTCGAGTGGCGCATGGCGCTGGCGGCCTTCGTCACCCTCCTGCACGACGTGGTGGTCACCGTCGGCATCTACGCGCTCGTGGGCTTCCACATCTCGCCGGCGTCGGTGATCGCGCTGCTGACGATCCTCGGGTACTCGCTGTACGACACCGTCGTGGTGTTCGACCGCGTCACCGACGAGTCCAAGGCCATCAACGCCACGTCGGCGGAGACCTACGGCGAGATGGCGAACCGGTCGGTCAACGAGGTGCTGCTGCGGTCGCTGTCCACCTCCGTCACCTCCCTGCTGCCGGTGGGCTGCCTGCTGTTCATCGGGGCGAACCTGCTCGGCGCGGACACCCTGAGCGACCTGGCGCTCGCGCTGTTCGTCGGGATGGCCGTCGGGACGTACTCGTCCATCTTCGTGGCCACGCCCCTGCTGGTGTTCCTGAAGGAACGTGAGGCCCGTTACGCCGAGCTCAAGGAGAAGATCCTGGCCCGGCGCGGGGGCGAGGCCGCAGCAGCGGTCGCCGCCGGCGGCGACGTCCCGAAAGCGAAGGAGCGCAAGCCGGGCGGCAAGCGCAAGCGGTCGTGACCGCCGGCGCCGACAGCGGTGATCGCAATCGGGTCGGGAGCGACCCGGCCGCCCTGGCCGACCTCGTCCGCGACATCCCCGACTTCCCCCAGCCCGGCGTGGTCTTCAAGGACACCACGCCAGTGCTGGCCGATCCGACCGCGTTCGCCCGCGCGGTCGACGCACTCGCTGCGGGCCACGGGCCCGACACCATCGACAAGGTCGTCGGCATCGAGGCGCGCGGGTTCATCATCGCGGCCCCGGTCGCCTCCCGCCTGGGGCGTGTGGCCCGGCCAGACGGCCGTCTCCACGGTGGTCGCGTGGCCCGGCGGCTGCCCCGGGCGTGTGGCCCGGCCAGACGGCCGCTTCCACGGTGGTCGCGTGGCCCGGCGACAGCGCCCGGGCGTCATGCGAACCTCCCGGACGCGCCCTCAGCACAGCGACCGCCCTGCGGATGCTGACTCCTGACGGGCGCCTGGTGGGGGTTGCGGTATATGCGCCGCACCTGCGTCCGAAACCTCCGAGCAGTACCGTAGAGTGCCCATAAGGTCAGGGGAGGAGGGTTCGCCACGGACGAGGGTGACCGCACCCGACCCGCCTCGCAGGCGCTGCGCCAGCGCCCGGGCGACGCCACCGACGGTGGCGCGGTCGATCCTGCTCCCGAGGCGGTCGAAGCGGCCGGGACCGAGCAGGCGGCGCCGGCCGAGGGACGCCCTGCCGGCGTCCCGCCCCGGCCGCGGCAGTCCGGCGTCAAGGCGGTGCTCGCCCGGCTGCCGATGTTCGACCTGGGCCTGCAGGTGCCGGATCGCCTCCAGCCGTTGATGCTGGCCTTGAAGCGCCACTCCCCGAAGGTGGACACCAAGGAGGTGCTGCGGGCATACGGCTACGCCGAGGTCGCGCACGCGGGCCAGGAGCGCCAGTCCGGCGAGCCCTACATCGTCCACCCCATCGGCGTCGCCGAGGTGCTCGGGGAGCTGGGCATGGACACGGCCACGATCGTCGCCGCCCTCCTGCATGACGTGGTCGAGGACACCGACCTGACCTTGGCCCACATCGGCCAGGAGTTCGGCGACGAGGCCGCCGCGCTGGTCGACGGGGTGACCAAGCTCGATCGCATCCAGACGAACAGCCGCGAGGAGCAGCAGGCGGAGAGCCTGCGCAAGATGCTGATCGCGATGGCCAGCGACTTCCGTGTGCTGCTCATCAAGCTGGCGGACCGCATGCACAACATGCGCACCATCCACCACCTGCCGCGGGAGAAGCAGAAGCGCATCGCCGAGGAGACCCTGTCGATCTACTCGCCGCTGGCCCACCGGCTCGGGGTCCAGAACTTCAAGTGGCAGCTGGAGGACCTCGCGTTCGCCGCGCTGCACCCCAAGCGCTTCGACGAGATCAAGGCGATGGTGTCGGAGCGCCAGCCCCAGCGGGACCGCTTCCTCCAGCAGGTCGTCGCCGACGTCGACGAGCGCCTCCGCGGGGTCAAGATCCGCGCGGAGATCACCGGGCGGCCGAAGCACTACTACTCGATCTACGACAAGATGGTCGTGCGCGGCAAGGAGTTCGACGAGATCTACGACCTGGTCGGCATCCGCGTGATGGTCGACTCGGTCAAGGACTGCTATGCCGCCCTCGGCACCCTGCACGCGATGTGGCGTCCCATCCCGGGACGGTTCAAGGACTACATCGCCATGCCGAAGTTCAACCTCTACCAGTCGCTGCACACCACCGTCGTCGGCCCGGAGGGCAAACCGATCGAGGTGCAGATCCGCACGCGCGCCATGCACCGCACCGCGGAATGGGGGGTGGCGGCCCACTGGAAGTACAAGGAGGGTCGCGGCAAGCCGACGGAGCAGTCGCGCGAGTCGGAAACGCATTGGCTCGCCCAGATGCTCGATATGCAGTCCGACACCGCCGACTCTGACGAGTTCATGCGCAACATGCGCCTGGATCTCTACGCCGACGAGGTCTTCGTCTTCACACCGCAAGGCGACGTCCAGGCGCTGCCCCGCGGCTCCACGCCGGTTGACTTCGCCTACGCCGTGCACACCGACGTCGGTCACCGCTGCGTCGGGGCCCGGGTCAACGGGCGGCTGGTCGCCCTCGAGTACGAGCTGCGCAACGGCGAGACGGTGGAGATCTTGACCTCGAAGTCGCCCGATGCGTCACCGAGCCGCGACTGGCTCGAGTTCGTCGGCTCCTCCCGGGCCCGCAGCAAGATCCGGCACTGGTTCTCCCGCGAGCGACGGGTCGACGCGATCGAGAAGGGCCGCGACGCGCTGCAGAAGACGCTCGCCAAGAAGGGGATGGGCTGGAAGCGCATGCTCGGGTCGCCCGAGCTGCAAGCCGCCGCCGAGGAGATGAACCACCACGACCTCGACGCGCTGTACCGGGCGATCGGGGACGGGCACATCTCGGCGGACTCCGTCGTCTCGCACCTGTCCAACCAGATCGCCGACGAGGAGGAGACCGACGAGCTCACGCCCTCCACGGTGGTGCACATCCCGGCGCGCTCGTCGGAGGCGATCGTGGTGGAGAACACCGAGGACGTCTGGGCCAACCTCGCGCGGTGCTGCACCCCGGTGCCCGGTGACGAGATCCTGGGCTTCGTCACCCGCGGTCGGGGCGTGTCTGTGCACCGGGAGGACTGCCCGAACGCCGACGACCTCCGGCGAGACCCCGATCGGGTCGTGGCCGTGCGGTGGGACCCCGCGGCGTCGGCGAGCTTCCGGGTCACCGTCCAGGTCGAGGCGCTCGACCGCAAGCACCTGCTGCGCGACATCACCACCGTGCTGGGCGACCTCCACGTGAACATCCTGTCCGCCCAGGTGCACACCCAGAAGGACCGGGTCGCCTACCTGCGGTTCACCTTCGAGCTCGGTGACATCGGCTACCTCGACCACATCATCGCCCAGACCAAGCGCGTCGAGGGGGCCTACGACGCCTACCGGGTCGTGCCACGGGCGGCGAAGTCACCGAGCGCCACCTGATGCTCGGCGCGGACAGCCGGTTCATCGAAGGCTTCGCCCTGGGCATGTGGCAGGCCAACTGCTACATCCTGGGCGACGTGGAACACGGCACCGCCGTCGTCGTGGACCCCGGGCAGGACGGTGCCCCAGTGGTGCGCGAGCGTCTGGCGGCACGCGGGGTGCGCTGCGAGGCCATCCTGCTCACCCACGGCCACATCGACCACATCTGGGCCGTGCCGGAGCTGGCGCGCGAGCTCGACGTGCCCGTGCTGCTGCACGCCGACGACCGCTACCTGTGGGACGACCCGGGCGCGGCGTTCGGCGACTTCCCGCCCGGGGCGCTGAAGGCCCAGTTCGGTCTTGACTGGGACCCGCCCGAGGGCGTCGTCGACGAGCTGCGCGACGAGCAGAGCCTGTCCTTCGCCGGGATCGGGTTCACCGTGCGCCACACGCCGGGCCACACCCCCGGGTCGAGCGTCTTCCTGGTGACCGACACCGGCGCGGACGACCCGCTGCTGGTCTCCGGTGACCTGATCTTCGCGGGGTCGGTCGGCCGCACCGACTTCCCGCGCGGGTCGTGGGAGCAGCAGATGGCCGCGATCAGCCGGGTGGTGCTGCCGCTGGAGGACCGCACGGTGATCGTCTCGGGACACGGCCCGGAGACCACCGTCGGCGCCGAGCGCACCGGCAACCCGTTCCTGCGCGAGCTCGTGTAGATGGGGGTCCCCGAGGGCATCAAGGGGGCGCCCGACCGCCTGCCGCCGGAGTCGGCGGCGTACGACCACGTCGAGCAGGCGTTCCTGCACACGGTGCGCCTGGCCGGCTACGAGCGGGTGCGCCTGCCGGTGTTCGAGCACACCGAGGTGTTCGCTCGCGGGGTGGGCGCCTCCACCGACGTGGTGCAGAAGGAGATGTACACCTTCACCGACAAGGGCGGGCGGTCGTTGACGCTGCGCCCGGAGGGCACCGCCGGCGCGGTGCGGGCCGCGCTGCAGGCCGGTGTGCCCCGCGCGGGTGGCCTGCCCGCGAAGTGGAGCTACGCCGGCGAGTTCTTCCGCCAGGAGCGGCCCCAGGCCGGACGGCAGCGCCAGTTCACCCAGGTGGGCATCGAGGCGCTGGGCGTGACCGATCCGGCGCTCGACGCCGAGGTGGTGCTGCTCGGCTGGGAGGCCTTGCAGCGGGCCGGGGCGCGCGACCTCACGCTGCGGCTGAACACGCTGGGGGACCGGTCGGATCGCGGCCCGTACCTCGAGCGGCTGAATGCCTACCTCGACAGGGTCGCGGACCTGCCGGCGGAGGTCGAGGCCCGCCGGGCGCTGAACCCGCTACGCGCGTTCGACTCCAAGGCGCCGGGCATGGACGCGATCATGGCCGGCGCGCCGCTGCTCGCCGATCACGTCTCCGACGAGGCGAAGGCCCACCACGCCGAAGTCGTCGCCTTGCTGGAGGCCGAGCGCATCCCCCTCACCCACGACGCACGGCTCGTGCGGGGCTTGGACTACTACACCCGCACCACGTTCGAGTACCAGGCCGGGGGCCTCGGGGCGCAGAACGCCGTGGGTGGTGGGGGCGCCTACGACGGGCTGGCCCAGGACCTCGGCTGGGGCGAGCCGTTCGCGGGCATCGGCTGGGCGCTCGGCGTGGACCGCACGGTGCTCGCCCTGTCCAAGGCCGGGCTGCTGCCCGAACCGCCGTCGCGGGTCGCCGCCTTCGTCGCCGTGGCCGACCCGGCCTTGGCTGCGGCCGGCTTCGCGCTGGTCGCCGAGCTCCGGCGCGGCGGGGTCATCGCCGACCAGGCCTTCGGCGGGCGGTCCCTGCGCGCCCAGCTCAAGGCCGCTGACCGCTCTGGGGCCGGGGTGGCGCTGGTGCTGGGGCCCGCCGAGGCCGAACGCGGCACGGTCACCGTCCGCGACCTGGCCTCCGGGGACCAGACCGAGCTCGCCCGGGCCGACGTGGTGGCTGCGGTCGCCGAGCGCTGAGCCGGTCCCGTCCGGCGGCCGGTCCGGCAAGAAGGATTTCCGCCGTCTCCGGGCAGTGCCTGGACCTGCGGTGAGCAGGATTCCCGCGCCGGCG